>JBAXJZ010000165.1:0-8335 GCA_037137595.1 Burkholderiales bacterium
CGAGATGAAGTTCGACATGTGCGGCGCGGCCTCGGTGCTGGGCACGCTGCGCGCCGTCGCCGCGATGAAGGCCCGGGTCAACCTGATCGGCGTGATCCCGGCCTGCGAGAACATGCCCTCGGGTACCGCCACGCGCCCGGGCGACGTGGTCACCTCGATGTCCGGGCAGACGGTCGAGATCCTGAACACCGACGCCGAGGGCCGGCTGATCCTCTGCGACGCCCTCACCTACGTCGAGCGCTTCAAGCCCGCCGCCGTCGTCGACATCGCGACGCTGACCGGCGCGTGCGTGGTCGCGCTCGGCCACCACCATTCGGGCCTGTTCACGAAGAGCGACGCGCTCGCGGCCGAACTGTCCGCGGCGGGCCGCGAGATGGCCGACCCCTGCTGGCGGATGCCGCTCGACGACGAGTACCAGGACGCGCTGAAGTCGAACTTCGCCGACATGGGCAACGTCGGCGGCCGCGCGGGCGGCGCGATCACCGCGGCCTGCTTCCTGGCGCGCTTCACGAAGGCCTACGAGTGGGCGCACCTCGACATCGCCGGCACCGCGTGGAAGTCCGGCGCGGCGAAGGGCTCGAGCGCGCGGCCGGTGCCGCTGCTCACCCGCTTCGTGCTCGGCCGCGCCGCCTGAGGCCCGCGGGCCGCACCGGCGCCGCCCGCGCGCGGCCGACGCGATGACGCGCATCGACTTCCACGTCAACGCGCCCGACCCGCTGGCCTACGGCTGCAGGCTGGTGCGCAAGATCTACCGCGCGAAGCAGCACGTGGTCGTCTGCTGCGACGACCCGGTGCGGCTGAAGGCCTTCGACGAGCGGCTCTGGACCTTCTCGCCGCAGGAGTTCATCCCGCACGTGATGGCGAGCGACGCGCTGGCCGCCGAGACGCCGGTGCTGCTCACCGCCTCGCCCGACGGACTGCCCTGGCACGAGGTGCTGGTGAACCTCGGCGACGCCACGCCCGAGGGCTTCGCTCGCTTCGAGCGGCTGATCGAGGTGGTCGGCGGCGACGAATCCGACCGGGCGCTCGGTCGCGACCGCTTCCGCTTCTACCGGGACCGGGGCTACCCTCTGAGCACCCACGACGTCGCCGCGGCCGAACGCCGCTGACCGCCCCCGCCAACCGAGCGCGCCGAGCATGCCCGATCCGACGAGTCCCGACCCCGACGGCGCGCACGCGACGGCCGGGACCGCGCCGTCCGCGGCGCCCGGCTCGGACGTCGCCGGCGGCGGCGCCTCCGCCGAGGCCGCGGGCGCCGGCCCCGCTCCCGGCAGGGACGACGCGACCGAGCCCCTGCCCGTGGGCGCCGCCGATCTCCCGATCCCGATGCTCACCGAGATCGTCGAGGTCCCGCGCTACGCGCCCGAGGACCTGCCGGAGACGCTCGAGGCGGTCGACTGGGCCGAACTCGCCGACCGCGTCCGCGAGAACGTCACCGAGCGGCTGAGCCGCCGCTCGCAGGCGCTGCTCGACGCGGCGCTGCGCGACTCGCTGCGCGCCGTCGTCGACCGGGCCGCCGAATCGCTCGCCGCCGAGCTGCGGACCTCGCTCAGCCAGATGGTCCGCGACATCGTCGGCCGCGCGGTCGACGAGGAGATCACCCGCGTCCACGCCGAGATCGCCCGTCGGACGAAGCCCTGATCCGATCCGGGGGCGGCCTATAATGGCGGGTTCCCCTGCACCTCCCCACGACCCACGATGAACGCCCCGCAACCGCAGGGCGCGGCCGACGCTGCGCTCGCCAAGAGTTTCGAGCCCGCCGCGATCGAGGCGCGCTGGTACCCGCTGTGGGAGTCGCGCGGCTTCTTCCGCAACCCGGCCCGGGACGGCGGACCGGCACAGGGCGAGGGGCTCGCCGCGACCGCGTCGGGCTACTGCATCCAGCTGCCGCCGCCGAATGTCACCGGCACGCTGCACATGGGGCACGCGTTCCAGCAGACGCTGATGGACACGCTGATCCGCTGGCAGCGGATGAAGGGCGCGGACACCAACTGGGTCGTCGGCACCGACCACGCCGGCATCGCCACGCAGGTGGTGGTCGAGCGCCAGCTGCAGGCGAAGGGGCTGACCCGCCACGACCTCGGGCGCGCCGCCTTCCTCGACCGCGTCTGGGAATGGAAGCAGCAGTCGGGCGCGACGATCATCGGCCAGATGCGCCGGATGGGCGCGTCGGGCAACTGGGAGTACGCCGACGCCGACGGCGCGAAGGCCGGCTACTTCACGATGGACGCGTCGATGAGCGCGGCCGTGCTCGAGGTCTTCGTCGCGCTGCACGAACAGGGTCTGATCTATCGCGGCAAGCGGCTGGTCAACTGGGACCCGACGCTGCAGACCGCGGTCTCCGACCTGGAGGTCGACAGCGAGGAGGAGAGCGGGAAGATCTGGGAGATCCGCTATCCGCTCGCGGGCGCCCCGGCCACCGTGGAGCTGCCGGCCACCGAGACCGAGCCCGCGCGCACGGTGACGGTCGACGCGCTGGTGGTCGCCACCACGCGGCCCGAGACGATGCTGGGCGACACCGCGGTCGCGGTGAACCCGAAGGATCCGCGCTGGGCGCCGCTGGTGGGCCGGTCGCTGCGGCTGCCGCTGTCGTCCGACACGCCCCTGGACGCGTCGAGCTGGCGCGAGATCCCGATCGTCGCCGACGACTACGTCGACGCCGCCTTCGGCACCGGCTGCGTGAAGATCACGCCGGCGCACGACTTCAACGACTGGAAGCTCGGTGAGCGGCACGCGCTGCCCGCGATCTCCGTGCTGACGAAGACCGCGACGGTCTCGGACGACGCCCCCGCGCCCTACCGCGGACTCGACCGCTACGAGGCCCGCGACCGCGTGCTGCACGACCTGAAGGCGCTCGAGCTGCTGGTCTCCGAGAAGCCGCACACGCTGATGGTGCCGCGCTCGGCGCGCACCGGCGTGGTCGTCGAGCCGATGCTCACCGACCAGTGGTTCGTCGCGATGAGCCGGCGCGACCACGCCAACGCCTTCTTCCCCGGGCAATCGATCGCCGACGTCTGCCTGCAGGTGGTGGCCGACGGCCAGGTGCGCTTCGTGCCCGAGCACTGGCGGACCACCTACGACCACTGGATGGAGAACATCCAGGACTGGTGCATCTCGCGCCAGCTCTGGTGGGGCCACCAGATCCCGGCCTGGTACAAGGCCGACGCCGACGGCGCGCCGATCCACGACGGTCAGGTCTTCGTCGCGCGCGACGAGGCCGCCGCGCGCGCGCAGGCCGCGGCCGCGGGCTGGAGCGGCCCGCTGGTGCGCGACGCCGACGTGCTCGACACCTGGTTCTCGTCGGCGCTCGTGCCCTTCTCGTCGCTCGGCTGGCCCGCGCGGATGGAGGACCTCGACCGCTACCTGCCGTCGGCGGTGCTGGTCACCGGCTTCGACATCATCTTCTTCTGGGTCGCCCGGATGGTGATGATGACCACCTTCTTCACCGGCCGCGTGCCCTTCCGCGACGTCTACATCAACGCCATCGTGCGCGACGCCGAGGGCCAGAAGATGTCGAAGTCGAAGGGCAACACCATCGACCCGCTCGACCTGATCGACGGCATCACGCTCGAGGCGCTGCTCGCGAAGTCCACCGTCGGCCTGCTGCGCGACGACCACAAGGCGCGGATCGAGAAACAGATCCGGAAGAACTATCCGGACGGCATCCCCGCCTACGGCGCCGACGCGGTGCGCTTCACCTTCGCGTCGCTCGCCACCTTCGCGCGCACGCTGAACTTCGACCTGAACCGCTGCGAGGGCTACCGCAACTTCTGCAACAAGCTCTGGAACGCGACGCGCTTCGTGCTGATGCAGACCGAGGGCAAGGACTGCGGCTTCGCGCCGCACACCGCCGACCAGTGCGTGCCCGGCGGCTACCTGCACTTCACGCCGGTCTCGCGCTGGATCACCTCGCAGCTGCAGAGGGTGGAGGCCGAGGTCGAGCAGGCGCTGTCGGAATACCGCTTCGACAACGCCGCGCGCGCCATCTACGAGTTCGTCTGGAACGAGTACTGCGACTGGTACCTCGAGCTCGCGAAGGTGGACCTCGCCTCCGGCGACGAGGCCGTGCAGCGCGGCACGCGCCGAACGCTCCTGCGCGTGCTGGAGACCGTGCTGCGCCTCGCACACCCGATGATCCCGTTCATCACCGAGGAGCTCTGGCAGAAGGTCGCGCCGCTCGCGCAGCGCTACGGCGAGCGCGGCGAACAGCGGCTCGCGGGTGCGGAGCTCGAGGCCGCGCTGGCCGAACGCCGGTTCTCGATCGTCACGCAGCGCTTCCCGGTCGCGGAGATGGGCAGGATCGACGCGACGAGCGAAGCGGCGGTGGCCGAGCTGAAGTCGATGGTCGACGCCTGCCGCGCGCTGCGCGGCGAGATGAACGTGTCGCCCGCGCAGAAGCTGCCGCTGGTCGTCGCCGGTCCGCGCGAGCGCGCGACCGCGCACGCGCCCTACCTGCAGGTGCTCGCGAAGCTGTCGGGCGTCGAGGTGGTCGACGCGCTGCCCGCCGACTCGATCGCGCCGGTGCAGATCGTCGGCGACTTCCGCCTGATGCTGAAGGTCGAGATCGACGTCGCCGCCGAGCGCGAGCGGCTCGACAAGGAGATCGCGCGGATCGACGGCGAGGTCCGCAAGGCGGGCGCGAAGCTGGGCAACGAGAGCTTCGTGGCGCGGGCGCCCGCGGCGGTGGTCGCGCAGGAGCGCGAGCGGCTGGCGGGCTTCGAGACGACGGTCGCGCGGCTGCGCGAGCAGCGCGCCCGGCTGGGCTGACGCGGGTGCGCGCGGCCCGCGGGCCGCGCGGCCGTCAGCGCCGCTTCAGGTAGAAGGTCCAGACCCGGTCGGCCTCGTCCTGGCCGACCATCGCGTTGCCGGTCTGGCGGGCGAAGGCCTGGAAGTCGCGCAGCGAACCCGGGTCGGTGGCCACCACCTTGAGCACCTGGCCGCTGGTCAGCTCGGCCAGCGCCTTCTTGGCCTTCAGGATCGGCAGCGGGCAGTTCAGGCCGCGGGCATCGACCTCGCGGGCGAATTCGATCGGTTCGGACATCGGCGTCGGCCGCCGCGCGGGCGGCCCGGTCGTGCATCGGGGAGCCGGATTCTACCCGGCGGACATGCCCGTGCTTCAGAGCCCCCGCGGCGGCGCGGCGACGTGCACCTGGTGGACCGACGGCACCCCGTAGCCGGCCTGCGAGAACTCCTCGCGGATCACCCGGTTGGTGTCGAAGTACACCTGCCAGTAGTGGTCGGTGTGGCAGTAGGGGCGGACCGCGAGCTGTGCGCCCATCGGGTTGAAGTCGAGGATCTCGACATCGGGCGCCGGCTCGGCCATCACGTTCGGGATCGATGACAGCCGGGCCTTGAGCCGCGCGATCGCGTCGGCCGGATCCACGCCGTGGTCGATCTGCGCGACCCGGTCGACACGGCGATACGGCGCGGCCGAGAAGTTCTTCAGGTTGTCGGCGAGCAGCTTGCCGTTGCCCACCAGCGTGACGACGTTGTCGGGCGTGAGGATCGTCGTGGCGAACAGGCCGATCTCGCGCACCGTGCCCTCGACCCCGCCGCCGGAGATGTAGTCGCCGACCTTGAAGGGCCGCAGCACCATCAGGAAGGCGCCCGACGCGAAGTTCGACAGCAGGCCCGACCAGGCCGCGCCGATCGCGACGCCGGCGGCCGCCAGCAGCGCAGCGAACGAGGTGGTCTCGAAGCCGAAGAAGCCGAGGATGCCGATCACCAGCACGATGTTCAGCACCACCGAGAGGATCGACGCCATGTAGCGCTGCAGCGTCGGATCGACCTGGCGCATCGTCAGCGCGCGCTGGATCAGCCGGGCCGCGACGCCGATCAGCCAGCGTCCCGCCCACCACAGCGCGAACGCGCCCAGCAGCTTGAGTCCGAAATTGACGATGATCTGCTGGGCGGTGTCCAAGGTCTCTGCGAACTGCATCGCGGCTTCTCCCGTGTCGGCGGGCCGCTCGACGCGGCGGCCCTGGCGCCGAGTCTACGGCCACGCCGGAACACGAGGGTGACGAGATGTGCCGCGCGAGACGGCGCGGCCACGCGGGACTCAGAAGTGGTAGGCGATGCCGAGGTTCGCCGCCGCCGCGCCGGTGCCGCGCACCGTGCCGAACGAGGTCATGTCCGCGCGCAGCGACCAGTTCGGCAGGAACCGGTACTGCAGGCCCAGGCCGAACAGCAGCTCGTTGCCGGTGCCGCCCCGGCCCGCGAGCCGCGTGCCGGCACCGGTGCCGCCCGCCACGTCGACCGTGGTGTTCGCGAGGCCGAGCCGGGTGTAGAGCGAGAACGTCTGGCTCACCGGCACCTCGAGCTTGGCGGCGGCGTAGAGCGACCGGCCCGAAGTGATGGCGTCGAAATTGCCGGTGCTGACGGGCTTGCCGTAATAGGTCTGCGTCACCTTGGCGAAGTCCTGCCAGCCGACCTCGCCGTAGAGCGGCAGCCCGCCGAAGACCGGGACGGTCCACACGCGCAGGCCGGCGAACACCCCTGCCGCGCCGGAACCCTTGTTCGTGCAGCCGACGCCGTTGCTGCAGGTGTCGAAACCGTCGAGCAGGCCGGCGGCCGCGCCGTAGGTGAGGCCGACGTAGCCGTCGAGGGCGCCGGGTGCCTTGGACTGCTGCATCTGGGCGTGGGCCGCCGGCGCCGCCGCGAGCGCGGCGACCAGTGCGAGCCCGGCGACCGGGCGGAACATGCGGAACGTGCGGAAGATCGGGGTCATGACGGGGTCCGTGTCGGGTGTCGGGGTGGCGCCGCCCGCGTCGACCGAGGGCGTCGTTCGCCCCGGTGCGGGTCCGGCGTGGCGGCGACATGCCGCGCGGACCGAAGGCTCGCCGAGCCGCCCCGCCCACGCCAAGCGGCTTCGGCGACGGCCCGCGGCACGGCCCGGCCGGTACCGTCTCGCGATACCCGCCGGGCGGCCGCAGGCACTCAGGAGCGCCGACTGACCGCCCGACCGACCCCGACCAGCCCACCGCCCAGCAGCACCGCCATCCCCCAGAACAGCCCGCCGATCCCGATCAGGCCGCCCAGCGCGCCGAAGGCCGACGGCAGCACCGTCTGCGTGCCGTTCACCAGCATCAGCCGCAGGCCGGTCGCCTCGCCGAGCCGGCCCGGCGGCGCGCTGCGCGCCATGATCGACAGCGTCATCGGCTGGGACACGCCCAGACCCAGGCCCAGCACGAAGGACAGCGCCAGCAGCGCCTCCAGCGACGAGAACGACGGATACAGCGCGTAGACCACGCCCGCCACGGCCATCGCGTAGAGGATCGCCGTCCACTCCGACACGTCCTTCAGGAACAGCGGCACCACCATCCGCACCACCATCGTCGCGACCGCGAACGCGCCGAGGATCAGGCCGATGCCCGAGGCCGACAGGCCGATCCGCGCGCCGTAGAGCGGCACCAGGAACTGGTGGACGTCCCAGGCCGACGAGATCAGCGCGACGACGATGTAGAGCCGGCGCAGTTCGGGCGTGGCCAGCAGGTCGCCGATGCGCATCGACGCCGACGCGGCGGGCGGCGCGAGGCGCCCGTCGGGCAGGCGCTCGCGGATGCGGCGCAGCCACGCGAACGCGGCGACCGGCAGCAGCGCGAGCATGCCGAACGCGAAGCGGTGACCCAGGCCGTCGATCAGGAACCCCGCGCTGGTCGGTCCGAGGAACGCCGAGACCGAGAAGCCGATCGCCATCAGGCTGAGGTTGTGGCGGCGGTCGTCCGGCGTGCCGAGCTCGCTGACCAGCTTCTGGATCCCGAGGTGGAACGGCAGGAAGCCCAGCCCGACGAGGATCGCGGTCGCGGTCAGCGTGGCCATCGACAGCCAGACGAAGGGCAGCAGCACCCCCACGACGATGATCCCGGTGCCGACGATCATCGGGCCGCGCGCGCCGATGCGGTCGATCCACCGGCCGCCCGGGATCGCCAGCAGCATCGGCAGCAGGCTGAAGAACGACAGCACCATGCCGACCTGGAAGGTCGGCGCGTGAAGGTGCAGCGCGGAGAGCGTCAGCGACACCCGGACGCCGCTGAACGCGACGTGGTTGAGGATCGACAGCGCGATCAGCGTGCGGATGCCGAGCGGTCGCGCGGGAGGCGTCCACGCGGGGGCATCGGCCGCATGAGGCCTCGGGTCGGGCCCCGCGTCGGACGCACCGGTCGACGTGGTCCGGCGCACGCCCGCGCCGGGCACCGTGCCCTCGACGCGGTCCGCGTCGACGACGCGGCGGTCGTCCGCGAGCGGATCGGAGTCGTCGCCCGGGTCCGGGCCGGCGTCGGACGCACCTCGTCCGACGGGCCGGCGGCCGTCGGCGGCGGCGCCGCGCGGCGGGCCG
>JBAXJZ010000166.1:0-8321 GCA_037137595.1 Burkholderiales bacterium
GGCACCGCGGCCGGCGCGACCACGTCGAGCCGGTGACGGGGGTCCTCGCCGTAGGCCACGCCCTCCTCGACGCGCGCGTCCGACGGCGTGACGGCCGCCAGCGCGCCGCCCCACGAGCAGCCGGCGAGCGGCGTCGCGGCCAGCAGCGCGCCGACGCGGGCGGCGAGGCGACGCGGCGGGTTCATCCGCGCGCCGCGCGTCCCGCGACGAAGCCGTAGGCGAGATTGGTGCGCATCCCGCCGTCGCGTTCGTAGGCCGCCTTCGCCTGCGCGATCGCGTCGCCGGCGAGCGCGGCGCGCTGGCGCGCGTCGAAACGGTAGAGCCGCGCGTTGTTCTCGCCGAAGATCGCGCGCTTGACCGGGCCGTCGGCCGGCCCGAGCGACGCGAAGCCGTGCTTCGAACGCAGGGCCTCGGGGATCTCGAGCCGACGCAGCGCCTCGATCTGCCACTGCGGCGCGCCGGTCCAGATCGCGTCGGTGCCCCAGCAGACGTGATCGGCGCCCATGCCCTGGATCAACTGCCCCATCATCACCGCCGAGAGCCGCGGCTCGGCGATCGTGGTCTGGGCGAACAGCTGGCCGACGTCGGCGTAGACGTTGCTCACCCCGTGTTTCGCCGGGATCTCGGCGAGGTCGGTGACCCAGTCGATGCGGCCGCTCCGCTCGAACTGCGTCCACGCGTCCTCGGCGCGGCCGCCGCCCGCGTAGCGGTAGCCGCCGTGATAGATGATGAAGTTGAGCTGCGGCCAGTCCTTCGCCGCGCGCGCCACGTCCGAGACGTCCACGTACGGCAGCAGGTGCGGGAAGCGCTGCGCGACCGACGGCGGGAACAGGCCCTTGTGGATGCAGACGTTGACGAGGCCCGCCTTCGCGAACTTCTCGTAGGCCGGATAGGCGAGCTTCTCGTCGTCGAGCCGCCAGGGGTGCTTCGACAGGTTCTTGTGCGTGTTGTCGCCGATGGTGTAGCCCTTGAACGAATCGGGCTTCAGCTCGGCGACCGCGCGGTCGATCGCCTCGAGCCAGCCGGGGTAGCCCGGCGTGAAGATGGCGTGCGAGAACGCCCGCTTCGTGCCGCCGGCCGCGCCGTTGATCCGCGCGCGCGCCGCGGACTTCATCTCGTTGGTGAGGAACCAGTCGGACTCGATCTCCGACGGCGCGCCGCTGATGCACGCGACCTTGGTGTCGGAGTCGAGGAAGACCTCCTTCATGTAGTTCGCGAACTTCAGGTCCTCGAGCGTCTGCGGCCTGTCGACCAGCATCGGGTTCCAGCCGGCCTTGCCCACCGCCTCGCGGGCGCGCACGAAGCCGTCGAGCCGCGTGTCGTCGCGCAGGAAGTGCGTGTGCATGTCCATCACGAACTCGCCGGCGAGTGCCTTCGCCCGCGCGTCGGCGCGCTCGGGCTCGGCGGCCTCGGCGCGGCTCACGTCGAACACCGGGCCGAACACGTCGTTCATTGCGACGAAGGCCGCCGCCATGCCGGAGGCGCCGCGGAAGAAGCGGCGGCGCGAGACGCCCTGCCGCTTCGCGAGCTCGGTGCCCATCGCGCTCAGGTGACGCTCCAGGCGACGCTGCCGCTCGGTCTGCGGCGCGGGCACGAACTCGTCGCTGGACACCGCCTGCACCGGGATCGGCAGCCGCGGCAGCACGCGTTCTGCGGGAACGAGCGCATCGCGCTCGTCGTCGGACAGCCAGCCCATGCTCGTCTCCTCGGATCTCGTGCCGCCATCGTACGTCGGGCGCCTCGCGGGGACACGCCGGGCCGCCGCGGCGCCCGGCGCGTGCGGTCCCCGACCCTCGCGGCGCCGGACCCCGAGCCCACGTTCGCGGGCGCGGGGCCTTTGCCCACACGCCGTGTCGGTGAATTTGTGAGTAATTCGTGAGGTCGTGAATACTCAAGGAAAGGTCGGCTTGCCGCCGACCGGACGCCGGGTGATCGACGCCCTGCGCCATCCACGAGGAGACATCGATGCCCCTGCTCCGCGCACTCGCGCTCTCGGTCGCGACCCTGGTCGTCGCCCAGACCCCGGCCTTCGCCCAACAGAACTGGAAGATCGCCTCGGCCGCCCAGCCGGGCTCGGTGCTGCTCGGCCACGTCGAGGAGAACGCCCGGCTGGTCGGCGAGGCCACCAAGGGCGAGATCAAGGTGGAGCGTCTGTTCGTCGGCAGCGAGCAGGAGATCGTGCAGCAGGTGGTGCGCGGCCGCGTCGAGATGGGCAGCGTCTCGCTGGCGGGCACCGCGCCGCTGATCCCGGAACTGGCCGTGCTGAACATGCCCTACCTGTGGCGCAGCAACGCCGAGCGCGACTTCGTCATCGACAACCACGTGGTCCCGATCCTCCGGAAGCTCTACGAGGCGAAGGGCCTGGTGCTGCTCGGCATGGGCGAGGTCGGCTGGAACGACGTCGTCTGCAAGAAGGCCTGCCTGACGCCCGCGAGCGTCAAGGGCATGAAGGTGCGGGTGTCGCCGTCGCCGGCGTCCAAGATGTTCTGGTCGGCGATGCAGGCCAACGGCGTCCAGATGCCGCTGTCGGAACTGTTCCCGGCGCTGCAGAGCGGCCTGGTCGAAGCGGCCGACCTCCCGTTCGTCTACTACGTCACGACGCCGGCCGCGCAGAGCACCCCGCACTACGTGATGACGCGCCACCTGCACCACCCCTCGGCGATCTTCATCAACAAGCGCGTGTGGGACGGGCTCTCGCCCGCTCAGCGCGAGCAGGTCGGCGGAGCGCGGCTGCCGGCCGACAAGATGCGGCGCGACGTCGAGGCCGACGAGCGGCCCAAGATGGAGGAGTTCAAGAAGAAGGGCGGCTTCGTGCACGAGCTGACCGCCGAGCAGCGCGCCGAGTGGTCGAAGCTGGTCGAGCCCAACCAGCAGGCACTGATCAAGGAGATCGGCGGCCAGGCCCAGGAAGTCTGGGACGCGGTCCAGGCCGGCCGGAAGGTCTTCGCGGATCGCGGCGGCAGGTAAGGCACGACCCGCGCCCCGTGTCTCCCGAGGCACGAGGCGCCGGCTCCCCCGAGAGGCGCGCGGCGACGCGCGCATCCCGCCGTTCGGTTCTCCGAGATCGCGATGGACACCGCTCGTCGATTGCTGGGTTGGCTGAAGGCCCTCGAGGCCGCTGTCTGCATCATCGCGTTCTCGGCGGCGGCGCTCGCGCTCGTCGTCGACGTGCTCGGGCGCGAGCTCTTCGGCTCGGGCATCTTCGGAGCGCAGCGCTTTGCCGTCTGGGCGACCGCAATCGCCGGGCTGGTCGGCTTCGCGCTGGTCACGGCCGAGGCCGGCCACCTGCGCCCCCAGTTCGCCGACAAGTGGCTGCCGCGAGCGCTCGATCCGTGGATGGACCGGATCGGCGACCTGGTGTCGGCGGCGATCTGCATCACGCTCGGCGTCTACGCGGTCGGGTTCGTGCAGAGCACGTATGCCCTCGGCGAGCGCGGCATGGCGATCCCGATCAAGATCTGGCCGATCCAGCTCGTGCTGCCGTGGATGTTCTTCTCGTCGGCGCTTCGCCACCTCGCGTTCGCGACCTGGCCGGCGCTCAAGCCGGAGCCGCCGAAGGAGACTCACTGACATGGTCTGGCTCGGCCTGCTCGGCATCATCGTGCTGCTGCTCGTGCTGCGGCAGAGCCTCGTGCTCCTGCTCGCGGTCGCGACCGCCTACATCCACCTGTTCGTCGCGAAGAGCGAGATCGAGTTCCTGATCCAGGACTTCTGGTTCACGGTCGATCGCGAGGTCCTGCTGTCGATCCCGCTGTTCATGCTGGCGGGCAACATCATGTCGCGCGGCTCGATCGCCAAGCGGCTGATCGGGTTCATGTCGGCGTTCACCTCGCCGTTCCCCGGCGGGCTGGGCATCGCGTGCGTGCTGTCGTGCGCGGCGTTCGCCGCGATCAACGGCTCGTCGATCGTCACGATGATGGCGATCGGCTCGGTGATGTACCCGGCGCTGATCGCCCGGGGCTACTCGCAGTCGTTCGCGCTCGGCGCGATCGCCTCGGCCGGCACGCTCGGGATCATCATCCCGCCGTCGATCCCGCTGATCCTGTACGGGATCATGACCGAGCGCGACATCTCGAAGCTGTTCATCGCGGGCATCGGGCCGGGCCTGCTGCTGACCGCGATGTTCTGCGTGTACGCGGTGAGCGTGAACTTCCGGATGCCGCGGATCGCCTTCGACCTCGGCGAGGCGGCGCGCTCGTTCTTCGGCGGCGCGTTCGCGCTTGCGCTGCCGTTCATCATGATCGGCGGCATCTACGGCGGCGTGTTCAGCCCGACCGAGGCCGGTGCGGTCTCGCTCGCCTACGCGCTGCTCATCGAGTTCTTCATCCACGCGGACGAGCACGCGAAGCCGGCGCCGGCCGGCGCCGGCACGCTCGCGCGGGTGCGGCACTACCTCGCGACCCGCGAGATGACCCTGCGCACGCTGAAGGACGTGATCCTCGAGACCACGCGCCTGCTCGCGATCCTGCTGCCGCTTCTGTGCGTCGCCGGCAGCCTGAACACGATCCTCGACCACTCGGGCACGCCCAAGCAGATGGTGCAGGTGCTCGCCGGGGCGATCGAGGACCGCTGGGCGATGATGCTCGCGATCAACCTGCTGCTGCTGGTGGTGGGCTGCCTGATGGACGTGGGATCGGCGATCCTGATCCTCGCGCCGCTGCTCGAGCCGCTCGCGGTCGCCAAGGGCTTCGACCCGATCCACTTCGGGATCATCATGATCGCGAACCTCGAGATCGGCTACCTGACGCCGCCCGTCGGCCTGAACCTGATCGTCGCGATGGCCGCGTTCAAGGCGTCGTTCGGCACGGTGGTGAAGTCGGTGCTGCCGTTCGTGGCGATCATGCTGCTCTGGCTGGTGGTGGTCGTCGTCTACCCGCCGCTCGCGCTGTCGCTGGTGGGCCGCTGACCGGGGCCGGCCCCCTCAGCGGTTCTCCGCCGGCAGGTCCTTCATCGTCGCCTCGTAGGCCACCCGCAGCTCGCGCTTGAGCAGCTTGCCGCTCGGGTTCTTCGGCAGCGCGTCGACGAAGATCACCTTCTTCGGCACCTTGAAGTGCGCCATCTGCGCGCGGCAGTGCGCGGTGACCTGTTCCTCGGTCATCGACTCGAAGCCGGGCTTGCGCACGATCACCGCGGTCACCGCCTCGATCCAGTACGGATGCGGCAGGCCGACCACCGCGACCTCGGACACGCCCTCGAACCGGTAGACCGTCTCCTCGACCTCGCGCGAGGCAACGTTCTCGCCGCCGGTCTTGATCATGTCCTTCTTGCGGTCGACGACGGTGATGTAGCCCTCGTCGTCGATGGTGGCGAGGTCGCCGCTGTGGAACCAGCCGCCCTCGAACGCGGCCGCGGTGCGCTCCGGGTCGTTGAAGTAGCCGGTCAGCAGCTGCGGCGAGCGGTGGACGATCTCGCCGATCTCGCCGACCGCCACGTCGCGCATCGCGTCGTCCACCACGCGGGTCTCGACGTTCAGCACCGCACGGCCCGCCGAACCCGCCTTGCGCAGCTGGTCCTCCGGCTTGAGCACGGTGGCCAGCGGCGCGATCTCGGTCTGGCCGTAGAAGTTCCACAGGCGGACCTTCGGCAGCCGCTCGGCCATCTCCTTGAGCACCGCCACCGGCATGATCGACGCGCCGTAATAGCCCTTGCGCAGCGCCGACAGGTCGGTGGTCGCGAAGGCCGGCGAGCGCAGCAGCGCGATCCAGATCGACGGGGGCGCGAAGAACGAGTCGACGCGGTGCGCGGCGAGCAGCGCGAGGATGTTGTCCGGCGTGGGCTTGCCGGTGATGACGCTCGAGGCGCCGACGTAGACCGCGGGCCCGAGGAACACGTCGAGCTGCGCGCAGTGGTAGAGCGGCAGCGCGTGCAGCAGCGTGTCGGACTCGGCGATCTCGCCCTCCACCACGCAGCTCACGTACTCCCAGCAGACCGCCTCGTGCGTGAGCATCGCGCCCTTGGGCAGCGACTCGGTGCCGCTGGTGTAGATGATCTGCGCGAGCATCCGGCCGTCGAGCTCGGCCGCGGGCGCCGTGGCATCGTCGGCGAGCAGCTGCGCGAAGGCGGGCAGGCCGGCGGGCGGCTCGGCCGGGTCCTCGCCCTCGAGCCAGACCATGTGCTCGACCGCCGTGTCCTTCGCGGCCGCGGCCTGCCCGAGCGCCACGAGGTCGGGGCCGAGCGCGAGCAGCCGCGCGTCGGAGTGCCGGAGGATGTAGGCGACCGCGTCGGCGTTCAGCATGAAGTTGATCGGCACCAGCACCGCGCCCAGCCGCGCGAGCGCGAAGCGCAGCGCGGCGAACGCATGCGAGTTGCGCGACAGCACGGCCACCCGGTCGCCGGCCCGCACCGGCGCGCCCGCGCGGCCGGCGGCGAGGCCGTTGGCCAGCCGGTTCACCACCGCGTCGAACTCGGCGAAGGTCCAGGCCACGGACCCGCAGCGGATCGCGGGCTTGTTCGGCAGGCGGGCGGCGGTGCGACGGAGCAGGTCGCCGAGCGTCTGGCTGCGGACGGTGGGATGCATGGAACGTCTCCTCGGTCGTGTCGACGGCATCGTATAGGATCGGACGATGCCTTCGCTCGACGACGCGATCGACTGGGCCGTGGCCCACGAGATCCCCTGGGCCCGGGATCCGGCCGCCGACCCCGCGAACTGGGGCATCCACCTGCAGGACCCGCCGCCGTGGAACGTGCTGCGCGGGCCGGTGCACGCGCGCGGGCCGTCTTCGGGCGTGGTGGTCCGGCGCGGCGCCGAGCTCGCCGCGTGGGGCGAGCCGGACCGCGCCGACCTGACCTTCAGCGTCGCGAAGACCTACCTCGCGCTGCTCGCCGGCGTCGCCCACGGCCGCGGCCTGCTGCCCGATCCCGACGAGCCGGTGGGCGCGCGGGTGCGCGGCATCGGCTTCGAGTCGGCACACAACGCGGCGGTCACCTGGACGATGCTGCTGCAGCAGACGAGCGAGTGGGAGGGCAGCGTCTTCGGCCTGCCCGACACGGTCGACCGCTACCGGACCGTGGCCCACGCGGGGCAGCCGGCCACCGGACGCAAGGGCGACGCGCGCCCGCTGCGCGCGCCCGGGACGTACTGGGAGTACAACGACGTCCGCATCAACCAGCTCTCGCTCGCGCTGATGCACCTGTTCGGCCGGCCGCTGCCCGAGGTCCTCGACGAGGCGATCCTCGGCCCGCTCGGTTCGACCTCCGACTGGTCCTGGGTCGGCTACGACGACGCCTGGGTCGAGCTGCCCGATCCCGCGCGCGGCCCGGATGCGACGCGCCGCGTGCAGTCGGTGCCGGGCGGCACGCACTGGGGCGGCGGCGTGTCGATCTCGGCCCGCGACCAGGCCCGGGTGGGCGCGCTGCTGGCCGCGCGCGGCGAGCACGCGGGCCGCGCGCTCGTGCCCGCCGCGTGGATCGAGCGGATGCTCGCGCCCTGCGCCATCGCGCCCTTCTACGGGATGCTCGTCTGGCTCAACGGCCCGCGTCGCCGGATCTTCCCGTCGGCGGGCCCGGCCAGCGTGTTCATGATCGGCGCCGGTGGCCACCTCACCTGGGTCGACCCCGATCGCGACCTCGTCGTCGTCGCACGATGGGTCGCGCCCGAGCACACCGACACGCTGGTGTCGAGGGTGCTCGCAGGCCTCGGCTGAGGGTTATCCCGAGCGGTCGAATCGACCGCACGAACGGCATGCCCGGTGTGCGATTCCGCACATACAGTTCGGGCATGGCTCGGCCGTTCTCTTCCCCACTGATCCGCGCGGGTGCGCTGGTCTGGCTGCTCGCCGGCTGCGCCGGCGGCGACCCGTCCGGCGGCGGGCCCGCCGCGACGGCGCTCGCCGGCGACGCGCTGAGCACGCCGGTGTCGAAGCCGGTGGGCGATCCGTCGGTGACCGGCGCGGTCGCGGCCTCGGCGTCGGCCGTGCCGACGGTCTTCGGCAAGGGGCGCTACGGGATCCCGACCGCGGCGCAGACGGGCATCGGTGCCACGCTGTCCGGCTCGCTGCCCTTCCCGATCGACGACGCGTGGAACGCCGACCTGATCCGCGCCACGACCGATCCGTCGTCCGCGTCGCTGATCGCGGCGATCGGGTCGGGCTCGACGCTGTCGCCGGGCTTCGGGGCCCTCGCGGGCACGCCGTACGCGGTCGTCGCGCGCACCCAGCCCACGGTCCTCGTGCGGTTCGCGGGCGGCGCGACCACGCGCGCCTGGCCGATCCCGGTCGGACTGCAGGCGTCGGCCGACGCGGCGGCGCGGCTCGCGGTCGTGGATCGCGACGCGGGCCTGCTCTACGAACTGACCGGCGCCAGGCGGGCCGCCGACGGCAGCT
>JBAXJZ010000167.1:0-8307 GCA_037137595.1 Burkholderiales bacterium
TCGGGTCGGACGGCGGGAGGGGGCTCGGGAGGAAGGACATGGCGGGGCGCTCCGGATGGGGCGATCGGTCTCGTTCGGGACGTGGGGCGGGGCGGGTCTCAGCCTCGCGGCGTCTCGCTGTCGTGCCAGCGGCCGAGCAGCCGGCGCGCGAGCGTGTCGAAGACGACGAAGATCGCGATGCCGACGGCCGAGACCAGCACCAGCGCCGCGAACATCTTCGGGATCTCGGTGCGGAAGCTGGCCTCGAGGATCCGCGACGCGAGGCCGGTCTCGCGGCCGGCCGCGCCGGCGGCGAACTCGGCGACCACCGCGCCGATCAGCGCGAGGCCGCCGGCGATTCTCAGCCCGGCGAGGAAGTAGGGCAAGGCGCTCGGCACCAGCAGCAGCCGCAGCCGCTGCCACCGGCTCGCGCCGTAGAGCGTGAACAGGTCGCGCAGCCCGGCGTCGGCCGAGCGCAGGCCGACCACCGTGTTGGCGAGGATCGGGAAGAAGGCGACGATGAACGCGCAGATCAGCAGGGCCGCGGTCGTCGACTCGACGTAGATCAGGATCAGCGGGGCGATCGCGACGATCGGCGTCACCTGCAGCACGATGGCCAGCGGGAAGAGCGCGGTCTCCACCGGCCGCGACAGCGCGAACAGCGACGCCAGCGCGACGCCGCCGGCCACCGCGAGCGCGAGTGCGCCCGCGGTGATCTTCAGCGTGAACCACAGCGAGGGCAGCAGCGACGGCAGCTCGCGCCAGAGCGTGGACGCGACCAGGCTCGGCGCGGGCAGGATGTACGGCGGGACCGCCGCGATCCGCACCACCGCCTCCCAGCCGAGCAGCAGCGCCGCGATCACGGCGAACGGCGCGAGCCGCGCGGCGACGCGCGCCGTGGCACCCGTGCCTTCGTTCATGCCATCGCCGCCTTCAGCGCCGCCGACGCCCGCACGCAGGTGCCCGCATAGTCGGCGCTCGCGCGGAATGCGTCGTCGCGCGGATGCGGGGCGTCGACGCCGATCGACTCGAGGACACGGCCCGGACGACCGCCCAGGACGGCGACGCGGGTCGACAGGTAGACCGCCTCGTAGACGCTGTGGGTCACGAAGACCACGGTCAGGCCCTGCTCCTGCCACAGGGCGAGCAGGTCGTCGTCGAGCCGGCCGCGGGTGATCTCGTCGAGCGCGGCGAAGGGTTCGTCGAGCAGCAGCAGTTCGGGCCGGGTGACCAGTGCTCGGGCGATCGACACGCGCATCCGCATGCCGCCCGACAGCTCGCGGGGATAGGCCTGCGCGAAGTCGGCGAGGCCCACGCGCGCGAGGACCGCCATCACCTCGTCGCGGACCTCGGCCGCACCGCGGCCGGCCAGTCGCAACGGCAGGCGCACGTTGTCGAAGGCGCTCGCCCAGGGCATCAGCGTCGGCTCCTGGAACACGACGCCGACCCGCACGCCCTCGGGCCGTCCGACACGGCCTTCCGTGGGGCGGGCCAGGCCGGCAACCAGCCGGAGCACCGTGCTCTTGCCGCAGCCCGAAGGGCCCAGCAGGCTCAGGAACTCGCCGCGCGCGACCTCGAGGTCGAGGCCCTCGAGGGCCCGCACGCCGTTCGGGTAGCGCAGGCCCACGCTGCGCAGCGACAGCAGCGGCGAGCCGGGAACCGGGGCAGACATCCGGCCATGGTAGCCCGGCGGCGGCAGGCGGCGGGCGAAGGCCCCGCCGCGATCAGTCGGCGCGACCCTGCCTCACCCGGTAGTAGAGCGTCGCGGCCTCGGTGCGGTTGCGCACGCCGAGCCGCTGCAGCAGCTCGCGGACGTGCGCCTTCGTGGTGTTGAGGCTGATCCGGTAGCGCTCGGCGATCTCGCCGTTCGACATGCCCTCGGCGATCGACTGCCACATCTGCTGCTGCCGGGGTGACAGCTCGATGGTGTCGGGCCGGCGCGGCGCGGGACTCGCGTCGATGGTGCCGTTGATCCGCTCGAGCCGCTCGGCGAGCAGCGGCTCCATCCGGTCGAGCAGGATCGTCGCGTTCTCGTTCTTGCAGACCATCGCGGCGGCGCCGAGCGCGGCCGCGCTGCGTCGCAGCGGCTCGCTGTCCAGGCCGGTGAAGACGATGATCGGCACGTCGGGCCGCAGCGCGCGCAGCTCGCTGATGCCCTCCAGGCCGGCGACGTCGGGCAGCCGCAGGTCGAGCACGGTGGCAGCGAGGCGGGGCTCGTCCTGGTACATCACCTTCGCCTGCCGCAGGCTCGCGGCCTGCAGCGCACGCACGCCGGGGAAGCGCCCCTCGATCAGGCTGCGCAGCGCGAGCGGCACGACGGGGTGGTCGTCGACGACGAGGACAACCGCGCTCACGACGCGCGCCCCATCGCCGGACCGCGTCGCAGCGCGGCGGCGGCGCGCGCGAGCGTGGTGATCGCCGCCCAGTCCCCGCGTGCGATCGCCGACGCGGGCGTGAGCCAGGAGCCGCCGACCGCGACGACGTTCGGCAGCGCGAGGTAGTCGGGCGCCGAGCGCGCGTCGATGCCGCCGGTGGGGCAGAAGCGCACGCCCGGGAACGGCCCGGCGAGTGCCTTGAGCATCGCGACACCGCCGGCCACCGCGGCCGGGAACAGCTTCAGCAGCGACAGCCCCTGCGCGAGCGCGGCCATCACCTCGGTCGGCGTCATCACGCCGGGCATCAGCGGCAGGCCGTGGTCGCGCGCGGCCGCGACGATCGCCGGATCGAAGCCGGGGGAGACCGCGAAGCGCGCGCCGGCCGCGGCCACGCGGACGACGTCGGCAACGGTGGTCACGGTGCCCGCGCCGACCCAGGCCGACGGGACCTCGGCGGCGATGCGGCGCAGCGACTCGAGCCCCGCCGGGGTGCGGAGCGTGACCTCGAGCACGTCGACCCCGCCGTCCGCGCACGCGCGGGCGAGCGGCACCGCGTGCCGCGCGTCGTCGAGCACGATCACGGGGATCACCGGCGCGGGCGGCTCGTGGCGGGCCGCAGGGGACGGGTCGAACAGCTCCAGCAACGTCATCGTGGTGCAACGTATACCACGGTCACGTTGCCTCACGAGCCCAAACGGCACCCTCGCCCAACGAGGACGAGCACCTGCCTCCCCCATCGGGCGCAGACCGTGCACCCGATCGGGTCAGTTACCGATCAGGATCCGCGGCGCCGGTGCTCGCGCAGCCGCGCGAGGATGCGCAGCGAATAGCCGTCGTCGGGCGCCTCGACGCCGGCCACCGCGTCCTTGATCAGCTGCATCACGGTCAGTCGGTCGCGCAATTCGGTCGCACGCGGCGCGCCCTCCCGCAACGCGTCGAGCAGTGCTCCGACACGATCCGGCGGCAGTTCGTCGTCGAGGAAGGCGGACAGGATCTCGTCGTTCATCGCGGTCGGGGGCCTCACCATCGGCGCGCGCGCGTCGGCTGCACCATCGGGCGGATCGCGGCGGCGATCGCCTCGCGTCCTCGGAAGATCAGGGACTTCACGGTGTTCACCGGCAGCCCCATCGTCGCGGCGATCGACCGGTAGTCCAGCCCTTCGATCTCGCGCATCAGGATCGCGTCGCGCTGCCGTTCGGGCAGCGCGGCGACCGCGCGCCGCAGGGCCTCGAAGAGCTGGCGCGCGGCGACCTCGTCCTCGACGCCTCCGGGCGCCACCTGACGCTCGAAGGCCTCGATCGTCGAGTCGGCGTCCGGGTCGAGCGGGCGGTCGTCGAGCCGGTTCTGGCCGCTGCGCAGGTAGCTGCTCGCCGCGTTGCGGGCGATGGTGCGCAGCCAGGGCCAGAACCGGTCACGGTCCTGCAATTCGGGCAGCGCATCGTAGGCGCGCAGGAACACGTCCTGGGTCAGCTCCTCGACGATCGCGGCGTCGTGGATCACGCGGCGGATCTCGGCGGCCGCGCGCCGCTGGTACTTGACCACCAGCACTTCGAACGCGATGTCCTCGCCGGCGCATGCGCGCGCGACCAGTTCGCCGTCGGCCGTCTCGGGCGCGACGGCTCGGCGGGACGGTGGGTCGCCGGCTCCGGGCGGGGCGGCGGGGGGCGGGGCGCTCACGATCGACGGCTGCATCGTGCCGGAGAAGACGCCGGCCGAAGCGGGAAGTTGCGCAGCGGGGCTGCGGACACGCCGCGCGATCGCGCGGCGGAGACGGTCGGTGCAACTTCCCGACGGACAGCGCGTCGTTCACGGTGTGTGGCCGCCGAGCCGCCTCCTCCTTCCTCCGACCCCACTGGGAGCACGCGATGACCTTGCCCTGGCACGTCGAGCTGAATCCGGACGTCACCGTGATGACCGACGGCACGCGCTGCATCATCGGCGGCGTGGTCTCGGTCGCCTTCGACATCGGCGACGTGGAGTTCACCTGGTCCGAGGCGCCGGAGGAATCGCCCGAGCCGCAGGGCACGCTCAAGGTGGCGCTGCGCGACCGACCGGGCACGATCGCGGCGATCCGCCTGCATCGCGTCGAGGCGGAGCGGATCCGGCTGATGCTGGAGGGCGGCGGGACGCGGCCGAACTGAGCCGCGCCCGGGGACCTCAGAGGACGGAGCCGGCACAGCCGTCCATCGGCACGATCGCGCCCGACACGTAGCTCGCCGCGTCCGAGGCGAGGAAGAGCGCGACGCGCGCGACCTCCTCCGGCTCCCCCATGCGACCCATCGGGATCTTCGCGATCTCGTCGGCGAGCACGTCGTCGCGGCTGCGGCCGCTCGCGCGCGCGGTGACGGCGAGGCCTTCCTCGACGCGATCGGTGCGGGTGAGGCCGGGGTTGATGCCGTTCACGCGGATCCCGGTGCCGGCGTAGGCGCGCGCGTAGCCCACGGTGGCGAGCATCAGCGCGGCGTTGGCCGAACCGCCGGGGATGTGCATCGGCGAGGCGACGCGGCCGCCCTGTCCGATCACGTTGACGACGGCGCCGCGGCGACGCGCGGCCATCGCGCGGACCACGGGTTCGAGCACGTGCATCGTGCTGAAGTACTTCGCGTCCATGCCCTGGCGGAACGCGGCCGCACCGAGCTCGGCGGGCGCGAAGCGCTTCGCGGCGCCGGCCGAGTTGACCAGGACGTCGATCGGGCCCACCTCGCGCTCGACGCGCGCCACCAGCACCTCGGCCTGCGCGGCGTCGGTCAGGTCGCCGGCCATCGCATGGGCCTGCAGGCCCTCGCCGCGCATCGCGGCCACCGCCGCCTCGAGACGCACTGCGTCGCGCGCCACGCAGACCACGGTCGCGCCGGCGCGCGCGAACTCGCGCGCGCACGCGGCGCCGATGCCCTTGCTCGCGCCGGTGACCAGCGCGATCCGTCCCTTCAGATCGACCAACACGTGTCCGCTCCCGTCGTGGAATCCGCCCCCGTGGCGGGCCGTGCAGTGTGCCACCGCCCGCGAGACCCCTCGGGCGGGGCGGTGAAGGAGGCCGTGCCGATCGGAACGTCGGCTGCGGGTCGCCGTGCGGCGCTGGCACAATGGGCCGAGGAGGAGACGCCGTGGCGCCGCTCGAAGGCATCCGCGTGATCGACATGACCGGCATCGTGTTCGGGCCGGTGGCGACCCAGGCGCTGGCCGACTGGGGCGCGGACGTGATCAAGGTCGAGCCGCCCGAGGGCGACACGCTGCGCAATGCCGGCGTGTCCCGCCACCGGGGCATGGGCGCGATCTTCCTCAACCTCAACCGGGGCAAGCGCTCGGTGGCGCTCGATCTCGCACAGCCCGGCGGCCGCGACGCGATGCGCCGGCTGCTCGCGGGCGCGGACCTCTTCGTGCACAACGTGCGGCGTGCGCCGATCGCGCGGCTCGGCCTCGGGCCCGACGACGTGCTCGCGCTGAACCCCTCGATCGTCTACTGCACCGCCAGCGGCTTCCACGAGGGCTCGCCCCTCGCCCACGCGCCGGCCATCGACGACTCGATCCAGGCGGCCACCGGTCTCGCATGGCTGAATGCCGGGCCCGACGGCGCGCCGCGCTTCGTGCCCTCGATCGTCGCCGACAAGACCGCGGGCCTGGCGCTCGCCGGCGCGATGCTCGCCGCGCTGGTGCGCCGGCTGCGCACCGGCCGCGGCGGCGTCGTCGACATGCCGATGTACGACACGCTCGCCGGCTTCGTGCTGGTCGAGCACCTGCAGGGCCACGCGTTCGAGCCGTCGATCGGCCCGGCCGGCTACCGCCGCGTGACGCCCGACGGCCGCCGCCTCTATCGCGCGTCCGACGGCTGGCTGACGATGACCCCGTACACCGCGTCGCAGTGGCGGGCGTTCTTCGGCGCGGTCGGACGCCCCGAGATGGCCGACGACCCGCGCGTGGCCGATCCGGTCGAGCGCAACCGGCACATCCAGTGGCTGTACGGCGAGGTCGGCGAGGCCGCGGCCACGCGCACCGTCGGGCAGTGGCTGGAGCTGTGCCGCGAGCAGGGCATCCCCGCGTGGCGCGTGGCGACGCTCGACGAGGTCGCGACCGACCCGATGCTCGAGGCGAGCGGCGCGATCGCGCGCGTCGAGCATCCCACCGAGGGACCGATGCGCGCGCTCGCCTCCCCCGGCTTCCTCGACGGCGAACCGGCGCGCGCCGCGCGGCCCGCGCCGCGGCTCGGCGAGCACACCGTCGAGGTGCTGCGCGAGGCCGGCCTCGACGACGCGGCGATCGGCGCGCTCCGGTCGAGTCGCGCCGCGATCGCCGCCGACGATCCCGCACGCTGAGCGCCGCGGCGCCGCGTGCCCCTTCGACCCGGAGACCTTCGACGATGAGCACGACCGACGCCCCGCCCGACCTGCTGCGCGAGCGCCGCGGCCACGCGCTGTGGCTGACCATCGACCGACCCGCGCGCCGCAACGCGATCTCGCCGGCGGTGCTCTCGGGGATCTCCGAGGGCCTGCGCGAGGCGGCCGCCGACGACGCGATCCGGGCAGTGGTGATCACCGGCGCCGGCGACGCGGCGTTCTGCGCCGGCGCGGACCTCGCGAAGGGCTCGGGCTCGTTCCAGTTCGATCCGTCGCGCCCGCACCTCGACTACGCGGACCTGCTGCGCCAGGCCTGGGCCTGCCCGGTGCCGATGGTGGCGCGCATCAACGGCCACTGCCTCGCCGGCGGCATGGGCCTGTTCGGCATGTGCGACGTCGCGGTCGCGGCCGATCACGCCACGTTCGGGCTGCCCGAGGTGAAGATCGGCGTGTTCCCCGCGCAGGTGCTGTCGGTGCTCCAGCACCTGGTCGGCCCGCGCTGGCTCGCCGAGCTGTGCCTGACCGGCGAGCCGATCGACGCGCATCGCGCCGAGCGGATCGGCCTGGTCAACCACGTGGTGCCGAAGGCCGAGCTCGACGCGAAGACCGACTGGCTGGTGGGCCGGATCGTCGACAAGTCGCCGACCGCGAACCGCCGCGGCAAGGCGATGATGCGCGCGGCCTTCGACATGAGCTTCGAGCAGGCGATCTCGTACCTCGAGTCGCAGATCATGACGCTCGCGCTGACCGAGGACGCGAAGGAGGGGCGCGCGGCCTTCATCGAGAAGCGCGCGCCGAACTGGACGGGCAAGTGAACGCCCGCAGGCCCACGGGAGGCCCCGCATGAATCGACGCCGCTTCACCGCCGCCGCCCTCGGCGCGGCGGTCGTCCCCGCGCTGCGCGCGCAGGAGGCCTGGCCCGCGCGCCCGATCCGCATCGTGGTGTCCTTCGCGCCCGGCAGCGGCAACGACCTGATCGCCCGCCAGCTCGCGCCGAAGCTCGCCGAGTCGCTCGGCCAGTCGGTGATCGTCGAGAACCGCGCCGGCGGCGGCGGGCTGATCGGCACCGAGGCCGTGGTCCGCGCCGCCCCCGACGGCTACACGATCGGCCTGGGCACGAGCTCGCAGCTGGTGATGAACCCGGCACTGCTGCCGAAGCTGCCCTTCGACATCGAGCGGGACCTGACCACCATCGGCCTGGTGTCGCGCACGCAGATGGTGCTTGCGGCGCGCCGCGACGGCCCGGCGGACCTGCGTTCGCTGGTCGCCCGCGCGAAGGCCGCGCCGGGCAGGGTCAGCTACGGCTCGGGCGGCAATGGCTCGATCAGCCACATCGTCGGCGAATCGTTCGCGCGGGCGGCGGGCGTCGAGCTGCTGCACGTGCCCTACAAGGGCAACGGCCCGGCGATGCAGGACCTGATCGGCGGTCAGATCGACCTCGTCTGGGACGGCTTCTCCAGCTCGGGCCCGCCGATGAAGGCCGGCCAGCTGCGGATCCTCGCGGTGAGCGGCGAGCGCCGCAATCCGCTCTATCCCGAGGTGCCGACCTTCGCCGAGGGCGGCGTGGCCGACTACGAGGCCTACACCTGGAACTGCCTGATCGCGCCGAAGGCGACGCCGCG
>JBAXJZ010000168.1:0-8300 GCA_037137595.1 Burkholderiales bacterium
CCGGCGACAGGTCCTCGCGCGCGGCCAGCAGCTCCAGGTGGCGCAGCACCGCGCCCGCGAGCCGCGGGCCGCCGCCCTCGCGGGCCCAGGCAGACATCAGCAGCAGCGTCGACGCGAGCAGCGTCTCGACGCTGCCGTCGCTCCGCGGGACGTCTCGGGGATCCATCGCGCGTGGCGCCGTCATCGGGGCATCGGCCATCTCGGAAGCCTTCGGAGAGGAGGTCTTCGAGACATTAATGAGAATCATTCGCAAGTGCAAGCGGGCCGATCCGGCCCGGACCGCGTTCAGGCGCGCGGCAGCCTCAGCACGAACACGCTGCCGCGCCCCGGCCCGTCGCTCCGCGCGTGTGCGGTCCCGCCGTGCAGCGCGGCGAGCCGGCGTACCAGCGACAGGCCGATGCCGAGTCCGCCCTGCGCGAGGTCGATGCCCGGCTCCACCTGCGTGAACGGTTCGAACACCGTATCGAGCATCTCGGGCGCGAGGCCGACGCCGGTGTCGGCGACGCGGACCTCGATGCGGTCGCCGTCGGCGTGCGCCGAGACCGTGATCCGCCCGCCCGAGGGCGTGTACTTGCAGGCGTTGTTCAGCAGGTTGTCGAGGATCTGCGCGAGCCGGACGCGGTCGGCGCGGACCGCGAGCGCGGGCGACACCGGCTCGAGCCGCAGCGTGTGGCCGCGGGCCTCGCAGGGCGCGCGGATGCCCTCGACGGCCGCGCGCAGCGCGGTCTCCACCCACACGGTCTCGAGCAGCAGCTCGATGTGGCCGCGCGTGATCCGCGAAACGTCGAGCAGGTCGTCGACCAGCCGGCGCAGCTGCTGCAGCTGCCGGCGTGCGATCGCGGCGGCCTGCAGCGAGGCCGGCGCCAGCCCGGTGTCCGCCGTGAGCACGCGCACGGCGGTGGTCAGCCCGGCGAGCGGGTTGCGCAGCTCGTGGCCGAGCATCGCGAGGAACTCGTCCTTGCGGCGGTCCGCCTCGTAGAGCGCGTCGATCGCGGCCCGCCGGTCGCTGACGTCGTGGTGCGTGCCGATCGCGCGCAGCGGACGGCCCGCGTCGTCGCGCTCCACCACGCGTCCGCGGTCGAGCACCCAGATCCAGTCGCCGGACTTCGTGCGCAGCCGGTGCTCGCATTCGTAGAACGGCGTGCGGCCGTCGAGATGCGCCTGCAGCAGTGCGTCCGCGCGCTCGATGTCGTCGGGGTGCACCCGCTCGCGCCAGGCCCGCAGCCGCGGTTCGATCTCCCCGGGCTCGTGGCCGAGCATCGCCGCCCAGCGCCCGCCGTGGTGGACGAAGCCGGTGTGCAGGTCCCAGTCCCAGAAGCCGAGCTGGCCGGCCTCGAGCGCCATCGCCAGCCGCCGCTCGCTCTCGCGCAGGTCCGCCGTCGCACGGTCGCGCCCGGCCTGGGCCTCGCGCTGCCGCGTCACCTCCTCGGCCACCACGCTGACGCCGACCACGCGGCCGGCGGCATCGCGCAGCGGCAGGAACTGCTCGAGCCAGGTCCGTCGCACGCCCGGCATCGCCGGCGTCTCGCCGGTGATCTCGACGTCGCGCAGCGGCTCGCCGGTCTCGATCACGCGGCGCAGCGCGGCCTCGCCCTGCTCGGTGAGGTCCGGCACCATCTCGCGCACGCTGCGTCCGAGGTGCGCCTCCGGCGGCGCGCCGTTGATCTCGGCGAGCCGCGCGTTGATGCGCACGAAGCGCAGCGAGGCGTCGATCACCGCGAGGCCGATCGGCGCGTCGTGCCAGATCGATTCGAGCTCGACCCGCTCCGCGCCCCGTCCGGGCAGGGGCGCGGTCATTTCCCCGCGACCCAGCGGCGCACCAGCGGGGCCGCGCCCATCGCGTAGGCCAGCTCGGCGGGCCGCCCGATCGCCCACAGCGCGAGGTCGGCGCGCAGTCCCGGTGCGATCGCGCCGCGGTCGTGCGCGAGGCCGAGCGCGCATGCTGCGTGCGCCGTCAGGCCGGCGAGCGCCTCGACGGGCGTCAGCCGGAACAGCGTGCAGGCCATGTTCATCGCGAGCAGCGGCGAGACCAGCGGCGACGAGCCGGGATTGCAGTCGGTCGCGATCGCGATCGGCACCCGGTGCCGGCGCAGCGCGTCGACCGGCGGCAGCCGCGTCTCGCGCAGCACGTAGAACGCGCCGGGCAGCAGCATCGCGACCGTGCCGGCGGCCGCCATCGCGACCACGCCCGCCTCGTTCGTCCACTCGAGGTGGTCCGCCGACAGCGCGCGGTGATGCGCGGCCAGCGCCGCGCCGCCGAGGTCCGACAGCTGGTCGGCGTGCAGCTTGACCGGCAGGCCGGCCGCATGTGCGGCCTCGAAGACGCGGGCGCACTGCCCGGGCGTGAACGCGATCCCCTCGCAGAACGCGTCGACCGCGTCGGCCAGGCCCTCGCGCGCCGCGCGCGGCAGCCAGTCGCGGGCGACGGCGTCGACGTAGTCGTCGGCGCGGCCGGCGTATTCGGGCGGCAGCGCGTGCGCGGCGAGCAGCGTCGTGCACACCTCGACGCCGAGCGCGGGGCCGAGCGCGCGCGCGACCCGCAGCATCCGCAGCTCGGTCTCGGCCTCGAGCCCGTAGCCGGACTTGATCTCGACGGTGGTGACGCCCTCGGCCGCGAGGCGCGCGAGCCGCGGCGCGGACTGCGCGGCGAGCGCGGCCTCGTCGGCCGCGCGCGTGGCACGCACGGTGGAGAGGATGCCGCCGCCCGCCCGCGCGATGTCGGCATAGCTCGCGCCCTCGAGCCGCATCTCGAACTCGTGCGCGCGGTCGCCGGCGTACACGAGGTGGGTGTGGGCGTCGATCAGTCCGGGCGTCAGCCAGCCGCCCCGCGCGTCGCAGACGTCGGGCGCGCCGCGGCCGTCGGCGGCGACCATCCGCGGCGCCTCGGCGCGCGGACCGACCCACGCGATGCGGCCGTCCGCGATCGCCACCCGCGCGTCGTCGATCGCATCGAGCCCGCCCCGTGCGAAGGTGGCGGCCCGGCAGTGCTCGATGACGAGGTCGACCTTCACGTTTCGGCTTTACCGGGCATCTCCGTATGATAGGCCGATGATCCGCATCGACGCCCGCTGGGCGCTCACCGAATCGGGCTGGCGACGCGACGCCCGTCTCGTGGTCGGCGACGACGGCCGCATCGCCGCGGTCGAGGATGCGCCTGCGCCGCCGGACCCGCAGGCCGAGCTGCTCGGCGAAGCGCGCCGCACGGCGGTGACCGAGCTCGCCGACCTGCGCGCCGACCTCGTCGTGCCGGGCCTGCCGGACGCGCACTGCCACGCCTTCCAGTACGCGATCGCGGGCCTCACCGAACGCGCGGGCGGACGCGGCGACACCTTCTGGACCTGGCGCGAGCGGATGTACGCCGCCGTCGCCACGCTCGACGCCGACGCGCTCGAACGCACCGCCACCGAGCTCTACCGTCGGCTGCGCGCGAACGGCTACACCTCGGTCGCCGAGTTCCATTACCTGCACCGCCTCGGCCCGGACCACGGCCGTCGCGCGTCGCTCGCCTCCGCGCTGGAATCGTCGCAGGCGCTGGTCCGTGCCGCGGCCGCCGCCGGCGTCACGCTGCTGCTGCTGCCCGTGCTGTACCGCTGGGGCGGCTTCCGTCGCGCCGAGCTCGGCACGAAGCAGGCGCGGTTCGCCCTCGCGCGCGACGACTACCGGCGGCTCGTCGAGGCGCTGGTCGCTCAGGCCGCGGACCCGTCGCTGCGCGGCGCGCTGCGCATCGGGCTCGCGCCGCATTCGCTGCGCGCCTGCGACCCCGAGGACGTGGCCTGGCTGCTGTCGCTGCGCGAGGCGCTGGCGCCCGACTGCCCGGTGCACGTCCACGTGTCCGAGCAGCCGGCCGAGGTCCGCGACGCGCGGGCCGCGCTCGGCCAGACGCCGATCGCCTGGCTGTGCGAGCACGCGCCGGTCGACGCGCGCTGGACGCTCGTGCACGCCACGCACGCCACCACGGCCGAGCTGCGCGAGGTGCTGTCGCGCGGGGCCACCGTCTGCGTCTGCACGACCACCGAGGCCAACCTCGGCGACGGCTTCTTTCCCGTGGACGACTGGTTCGCGGCCGGCGGCCGCCTGTCGGTGGGCAGCGACTCCAACGTCGGCACCGACGGCGCCGAGGAACTGCGCTGGCTCGAATACCAGGCGCGGCTGCGCCGGCAGGCGCGCGCGGTGCTCGTCGACCCCGACTGCCCGCATCCGGGCACGGCGCTGTGGCGCCGCGCGGTGGCGGGCGGTCGGCTGTCGTTCGGCGAGGACCGGCCGGGCCTCGCGCCGGGCGCACCGGGCGAGCTGCTGCTGATCGACAACGACGCCGGACTCGGCCCCGACGACGCGCTCGACGATCTCGTCTTCGCCCGCCGCGCGACCCGCGTCGCCGGCTCGCTCACGCCCGCCGGACTGGTCCTCGCCGACGGGCGCTGATCCGGCGCGCCGTGCGGCTCACTGCCCCGGCTTCGGCCGTCGGGCCACGGTGATCGGCACCGCGAGTTCGCGGCCGTCGCGCACGAAGGTGAAGCGCGCCGTGGTGCCCGGCTCGATCTGCGCGATCACGTTGAGCATCGTCGAGGTGTTCGGGATCGGGCGGCCCTCGACGTCGATGAGGATGTCGCCGGTGCGCACGCCGGCCTTGTCGGCCGGCCCGCCGCGCATCACGCCCGCGATGATCGCGCCGTCGCGGCGAGGCAGCTTGAACGCCTGCGCGAGCTCGGGCGTGACGTCCTGCGGCTCGACGCCGATGTAGCCGCGCACCACCGAGCCGTTGCGGACGATCTGCTCCATCACGTTGCGCACGGTGGAGGTGGGGATCGCGAAGCCGATGCCGAGCGAACCGCCGCTGCGCGAGTAGATCGCGGTGTTGATGCCGAGCAGACGGCCCTCGGTGTCGACCAGCGCGCCGCCGGAGTTGCCCGGGTTGATCGCGGCGTCGGTCTGGATGAAGTTCTCGAAGGTGTTGATGCCGAGCTGCGTGCGGCCGAGCGCCGAGACGATGCCCATCGTCACCGTCTGGCCGACGCCGAACGGATTGCCGATGGCGAGCACCACGTCGCCGATCCGCGCCGAGTCCGAGTCGGCCAGCACGATGGACGGCACGTCGGGCAGGTCGATGCGCAGCACCGCGAGGTCGGTCTCGGGGTCCGAGCCGACCAGCTTCGCGCGCGCGCGCCGGCCGTCGGCGAGCAGCACCTCGATGCCATCGGCGCCGTCGACCACGTGGTGGTTGGTGAGGATGGTGCCATCGGGCCGCACGATCACGCCCGAGCCCAGGCTGGAGGTCTGCTGGCGGCGCTGCTGGTCGCCGAAGAAGCGCCGGAACAGCGGGTCGTTGAAGAACGGATGATCGGGCGCGACCCGGCTGTCCTTGGTCGTGTAGACGTTGACCACCGTGGGCGTCGCCCGGCGGGCGGCCTCGGCGTATGACAGAATCGACGCGGCCGGCACGCCGGCCGAGGCCGGCGCCTCGCGGACCGGGGCGGGCGGCGCCGCCGCGGGCTCCAGTCGCGACGGCAGCCACTCCGGGCGCAAGGTCGCGACGACGAACACGCCCGCCAGCCCGACCGTCACGGCCTGGGCGAACGTCAACCAGAGCTTCTTCAGCATGAGCGCGAACGCGGACGGGACGCAGGGGGGAGGATCGGCGGGCACGCGATCGGTGTCGCGGGCGGAGCTGGCCGGCTGGCTCGACGCGCTCCTCGAGGCCCGACGGTTCGACGATTATTGCCCGAACGGACTGCAGGTGGAAGGCGCGGCCGACATCCGGCGCGTGGTGCTCGGCGTCACCGCGAGCCTCGCGCTGGTCCGGGCCGCGGCCGAGCGGGGCGCGCAGGCCGTCCTCGTCCACCACGGCTGGTTCTGGAAGGGCGAGGACCGCCGCGTCGTCGGCACGCAGCGCGCGCGGCTGGCCGCGCTGCTCGCGCACGACATCAACCTGTTCGCCTACCACCTGCCGCTGGATGCGCACCCCGAGCTGGGCAACAACGCGCAGCTCGCGAAGGTGCTCGACTGGCCGGCGGGCGAGGCCACGGGGCGCGACGGGCTGCTGAGGGTGGCGACGCTGCCCGCGCCGATCGACGCGGCCGCGCTCGGCGCCCGACTGGGCTCGGCCCTGGGCCGCGAGCCGCTGCTGGTCGGTCCGACCGACCGGCCGATCCGGCGTGTCGCCTGGTGCACGGGCGCCGCGCAGGACTTCCTGCAGCAGGCGATCGACGCGGGCGCCGACGCGTACGTGAGCGGCGAGGTCTCGGAGCGGACGACACACCTCGCGCGCGAGGCGGGGGTGGTCTATGCGGCCGCCGGACACCACGCCACCGAGCGGTTCGGCGTCCAGGCGGTGGGCGCGGCGCTGGCCGCGCGCTTCGGGGTCGAGGTCGTCTTCGTCGACGACCCCAACCCCGTCTGAGGGCCGGGTCGGGCCTCAGGCCGGCCGCTTGCGCAGCTCGTCGCGGATCTCCGCGAGCAGCAGATCGGAGGCGGGCGGCGCCGGCGGCGGCGCGGCGGCCTGCTCGGCCTCGAAGCGGGCCTTCACGCGGTTGACGTTCTTCACCAGCATGAAGACGACGAACGCCAGCAGGATGAAGTTGATCGCGATCGTGATGAAGGCGCCGTAGGCGAAGACCGGCACGCCGGCCTTCTTCAGCGCGTCGAGGGTCAGGGCGGTGCCGTCCGGCACCGACCCCAGCACGACGAACAGGTTGCTGAAGTCCACCTTGCCGACGATCGCGGAGACCAGCGGCATGATCAGGTCGCCGACCATCGAGTCGACGATCTTCCCGAACGCCGCGCCGATGATCACGCCGACCGCGAGGTCGAAGGCGTTCCCCTTGACGGCGAACTCACGAAATTCGGACAGCAGGCTCATTCCTCGTTCTTCCCCGGTGTTGTGTGGTCAGGTCGTGTCGCGGGTCGCGGCCCGCCGGTGGCACCGTAGCACGGCCGTCGGGGCCGCGGCGCGGCATCGGAGCGACACCGGAATGTCTGATGGTTTCAAGATGGCCCCGGTCGCCGGGATCCCGCAGGATCGCGGCGCGATGCCGGATGTCCGGGGCCGGTTCGACGCCGGGCGCACTGCTCGCGGTCCGCCCGGATCCCCCGGAGCCGCCGACCCCTGCTGGCGCCGCTGCGGCGCAATAAGCTAGAATCTCGGGTTGTCGTCCGGGGAGGGCTGCGGTTGCCTTTCCCGACCCCTCACCGAGGTCTTCATGGCTGCAGATTCCTCGAGCGCGTCCTTCACGCCTCCGTCGTCACTCGATCCCTCCCGCCGCAACGCCATCGCCGTCACCGGCGCCGTGGGTGCGGTCGGCGCCGCCGCCTGCGCGATCCCCTTCGTGAGCACCTTCCAGCCGTCCGAGCGTGCCAAGGCCGCCGGCGCGCCGGTCGAGGCCGACATCGCCGGCATGGCCCCGGGCGAACTGCGACGCGTCGAGTGGCGCGGCAACCCGGTCTGGATCGTCCGCCGCACGCCGGAGATGCTCGAGTCGCTGAAGAAGACCGAGCCGCAGGTCCTCGATCCGCAATCGACCAAGCCCTACCAGTTCGCGATGCCCGACTACGCGAAGAACCAGGCACGCTCGATCAAGCCCGAGTACCTGGTCGTCGTGGGCATCTGCTCGCACCTCGGCTGCTCGCCGTCGGACAAGTTCACGCCGGGCGCCCAGCCCTCGCTGCCCGACGACTGGCAGGGCGGGTTCCTCTGCCCCTGCCACGGCTCGACCTTCGACCTGGCCGGCCGCGTCTTCAAGAACAAGCCGGCCAACGCCAACCTCGACGTGCCGCCGCACCAGTACCTGTCCGACACGCGGATCCTGATCGGCGAGGACAAGAAGGCCTGACCGGCGCGGCCGACGGCCGGTGCAACACCGGAGCGTCCGCCGCGTCTATCCCACCGATCACCCCTGAATCCGCAGCAGTTCTCGAGCAGTCTGGCGAGGAGCATTCGATGGCAGCCGAAAAGAAGATCGAAACCACCGGCCTGTTGGGCTGGGTCGACCAGCGGTTCCCGCTGACGGCCAACTACAAGGCCCACCTGTCGGAGTACTACGCTCCGAAGAACTTCAACTTCTGGTATTTCTTCGGCTCGCTCGCGATGCTGGTGCTGGTCATCCAGATCGTGACCGGCATCTTCCTCACGATGCACTACAAGCCCGACGCGGCCCGCGCGTTCGAGTCGGTCGAGTACATCATGCGGGACGTGCCCTGGGGCTGGCTGGTGCGCTACATGCACTCCACCGGCGCGTCGGCGTTCTTCGTCGTCGTCTACCTGCACATGTTCCGCGGCCTGATCTACGGCTCGTACCGCAAGCCGC
>JBAXJZ010000169.1:0-8243 GCA_037137595.1 Burkholderiales bacterium
CCCGCTTCTCCGCAGCTGTCGCCAGCGCCAGCGGTCGCGGCGACTCCGGTTGCGACTCCGGCTGCGCGGGCCGCCCCGTCTGACGAGGCGTCGCTCGAGCCATCGCCGCAGCCCCCCTCGCATTCCGCTGCGCTCGGGGACGGCGACGACGACGGCAGCGGCGGCGGCGGCGTCGACAGCGCCGACAACCTCGGCTCGCGTGCCTTCGCCGCAGCCTTCACGGCGCTGTCCGCCGCGGCCGGCGCACTGGCGAACGCCAACACGCCCCACACGCCGTGGCCGCGCCTCGCCGGCTCCGACGAGGAGGAGGAGGAGGAGGATGGCGGCGAAGCCTCGCCGCGCGCCGCTGTCACGCGCGGCGGCGACGCCCTTCCGGTGCGTGGCGGCGGCGCGGCGGCGGACGCCGACGCGCCTAGCCTCCAGTGCGCGTACTTTTCCGCGCTGCTCTCGCTGCCGTCCGCGGTTTCGGCGGCGGCGATCGGCGGCGCGTCGACCGCGGCGGGCGGCGAGGACGCCGGCCGGTCCCTGTTCGACGGTCTGCAGCCGCTGATCGGCCGCATCGGCGGGCATGCGGAGCGGCTGCCGGCCGAGGCGCTGGCGTGCGCCAACTGCCATCGCAGCCGGCCGGGTGCGCCGGAGCGCATCGCCGGCGGAGGCCGCGACGCGTGTCCGGTGCTGAACGCGTCGACCCTGCTCGGCGCGGTCGAACGGCGCGGTGGCCCTCCCAGCCGCTACGACCGCGACGGGTTCTGCCGCGCCTTGCGCGCCGGCGTGGATCCTGCGGGCGTGGTGCTGCCGCGGGTGATGCCGCGCTACGAGATCGACGCGGCCGGCTGCGACGCGCTGTGGCGCTTCCTGACGGCGAGCCGGGGATGAGCGGCGATCCGCGCCGGGGTCGCCGTCGCGCGGTCGCGGGACTCGCGGCCCTGTCGCTGTCCGGGGCGCTGCCGAGAGGATCGCTGGCGGCGGCCACGCACGGCCGCATCGAGCCGCCGCAGCCCGTGCCCGAGATCGCGATGCTGCGCGACGATGGCGTCGCGACGACGCTCGCGCGGCTGCTCGAGGGGCGCGTGACCGCGATGCACTTCATGTTCACCGCGTGCAGCAGCGTGTGCCCGCTGCTCGGCGCGACGTTCGGGCGTGTCCACGAGGACCTGCCGGCCGGTGCCGCCTCGCGCCTCGCGCTGCTGTCGGTGAGCGTCGACGCGCTCGGCGAGACGCCGGCCTCGCTGCAGGCCTGGCGCCGCAGGATGGGGGCGGGCCCGGCGTGGCGCGCGGCCGTGCCGCGGGCGGCCGAGGCCGACCGCCTGACCCGGTGGGCGGCCGGCACGGTACCGTTCGCCTTCGACGTGCATTCGAGCCAGGTGTACGTGTTCGACCCGGCCGCTCGGCTGGTGCTGCGCACGGCCGACCTGCCTCGGCCCGAGCAGATCTCGCGGCTGCTGCGCGAGCTCGCGGCGAATCCCCTGCCCTGAGGCGCGCCGCCCCGGCCGGCGCACGTCGGGGACGCGGCTATACTCGATCGCGGCCCGATCCGGTCCGCCCCGCGGCGAGGCGCTGATGTCCCCCAGGAAGCTCTCGGAGAGCCGCTGCTTCGGCGGCGTGCAGCAGGTCTGGTCGCATGCGTCCGCGACCACCGGGTGCACGATGCGTTTCGGGCTGTTCCTGCCGCCGCAGGCCGCGCACGGCCGCGTGCCGGTGATGTGGTGGCTCTCGGGCCTGACCTGCACCGAGGAGAACTTCGTCGTGAAGGCCGGCGCGCAGCGGGTGGCCGCCGAGCTGGGCATGGCGCTCGTCGCGCCCGACACCAGCCCGCGCGGCGTCGAGCTGCCCGGTGACCGGGACAGCTGGGACTTCGGCCAGGGCGCGGGCTTCTACGTCGACGCCACCCGAGAGCCGTGGTCGCGGCACTACCGGATGCGGTCCTATGTCGTCGACGAGCTGCGCGCGCTCGTCGAGGCCGAGTTTGCGGTCGACGGCGCGCGCACCGCGATGTCCGGTCACTCGATGGGCGGCCACGGTGCGCTCACGATCGCGCTGTCGAACCCGGGCTGGATCCGTTCGGTGTCGGCCTTCGCGCCGATCGCCGCACCGATGCGCTGCCCGTGGGGCGAGAAGGCGTTCTCCGGCTACCTCGGCGACGACCCCGCCGACTGGGCCGCCTACGACGCGACCGAACTGCTCCGCACCCGGGGCTGGGCGGGGCCGCCGATCCTGGTCGACCAGGGCACGGCCGACCCGTTCCTCGCGACCCAGCTGCGGCCCGAGCTGCTCGAGCAGGCCTGCGCAGACGCGCGCGTGGCGCTCGAATTGCGCCGGCAGGACGGCTACGACCACGGCTACTTCTTCGTCGCGAGTTTCGTCGAGGACCATCTGCGGCGGCACCGCGCGCAGGTCTGAGCGCCTCGGAGCCACGGGCGGCGACGCGCGAGGCTCAGGCGTAGTCGAGCGGCCGCGCCTTGCCGCGGAAGATCCGGTACGACAGGATCGTGTAGCCGACGATCGCCGGCACGGTGATCGCGCAGCCGATCGCGATCACCGCGAGCGCCTCGGGCGCGCTGGCCGCCTCCCAGATCGTCAGCCGGTCCATCACCACGAACGGGAAGAGGCTGTAGGCGAGGCCGACCGCGCCCAGCACGAACACGCCCACCACCAGCGCGAACGGCTGCCAGCAGCGCGACGAGGCGGCCACCTCCGGGGTCAGCCTCGCGCGCGCGGCCAGCAGCGCCGCAGCGGTGACCAGCGGGATCGGCAGCAGCCAGGCGAGCTGGGGCATCGCGAACCAGCGGCCGCGGACGGTCTCGCTGACCCACGGCGTGGCGAGCGAGATCGCCCCCATGCCCAGCACCACCGCCGGCCATGCGCGACGCGCCCAGCCGATCGCGCGCGCCTGCAGCGCGCCCTCGGTCTTCATCACCAGCCAGCAGGCGCCCAGCAGCAGGTAGGCCGCGGGCAGCAGGGCCGCGATCGCCGCGGCGAAGAGCGTCTGCGGCACGCCCTCGGACAGGCCGGTCACGTAGCGGCCGAGCATCCAGCCCTGCGACGAGGACGCGAGCAGGCTGCCCGCGAAGAACGCCCGGTCCCAGGCCGGCTTCCAGCGGTCCTGCGCCTTCACGCGGAAGTCGAAGGCCACGCCGCGCAGCACCAGGCCCACCAGCATCAGCGCCACCGGCAGGTAGAGCGCGCCCAGGATCAGCCCGTGCGCCGCCGGGAAGGCGATCAGCAGGATGCCCACGCCCAGCACCAGCCAGGTCTCGTTGGCGTCCCAGAACGGGCCGATGCTGGCGATCATCGTGTCCTTGTCGGGACGTTCGACCGCCGGCAGCAGCATGCCCACGCCGAGGTCGTAGCCGTCGAGCACGACGTAGGCGAGCATCGCCGCGCCCATCAGCGCGAGGAAGACGACGGGCAGGGTGTCGGCGGCGCTCATGACGCGCTCCTCGCGGGCACGACCCGGGCGTCGCCGAGCTTCGCGGCGTCCTCGATCGGCTTCTCGGCGAGGTGCTTGACCACGCCCACGTACGCGACGAGCAGCGCGAGATACAGCGTGACGTACATCGTGAGCGTGAACGCGACGTGGGCCGGCGGCACCGCGGCCGCCACCTGGTCCACGCGCAGCAGCCCGTAGACCATGTAGGGCTGGCGGCCGATCTCTGTCACGTACCAGCCGGCGACCGTCGCGACCCAGCCCGACGGGGCCATCGCGGTCAGCACCCAGAGCCAGCGCCGATCGAGCCGCTCGGGCGCCCAGCCGCGCCGGCGCAGCGCCCACAGCGCCGCCCACGAGACCGCGAGCATCGCCACGCCGGTGCCCACCATCACGCGGAACGACCAGAACACCGGGGCCACCGGCGGATGCGCGCCGGGGAAGTCGTCGAGGCCGCGGATCACGCCGTCGGGATCGTGCTTCAGGATCAGGCTCGCGCCCTTCGGGATCCCGATCTCGAAGCGGTTCTCGCGTGCTTTCTCGTCGGGCAGCGCGAACAGCAGCAGCGGCACGCCGCCACCGGTCCGCCAGTGCCCCTCCATCGCCGCGACCTTCGCGGGCTGATGCTCGAGGGTGTTCAGGCCGTGCAGGTCGCCCGCGACGATCTGCAGCGGGATCAGTACGGCGGCGAGCGTCAGGCCGAAGCGCATCGAGCGCGGCGTGCTCGGGTTCGCGGTCTTCGCGAGCGTCTGCCAGGCGGCGACGCCGGCGATCAGGAACGACGCGGTGAGGCCCGAGGCGAGCAGCACGTGGACGAGCCGGTACGGGAAGCTCGGGCTGAAGACCACCTCGAGCCAGCTGGTGACGAAGAAGCGCCCGTCGCGCAGTTCGACGCCTGCCGGCGTGTGCATCCACGAGTTCAGCGCGAGGATCCAGAAGGCGCTCATCGTGGTGCCGAAGGCGACCAGGAAGGTCGCGACGAGGTGCGCGCGTTCGCCGACCCGGCCGTGGCCGAACAGCATGATCCCGAGGAAGGTCGCCTCCAGGAAGAACGCGGTCAGCACCTCGTAGCCCAGCAGCGGCCCGGCGACGTTGCCGGCGCGCTGCATGAAGCCCGGCCAGTTCGTGCCGAACTGGAAGCTCATCACGATGCCGCTGACCACGCCGAGCGCGAAGGTCAGCGCGAACACCTTGGTCCAGAACCGGTAGGCGAGCAGCCAGCCGTCGTCGCGGGTACGCAGCCAGCGCAGCCGGAAGAACAGCAGGCACCAGCCGAGCGCGATGCTGATCGTGGGGAACAGGATGTGGAAGGTGATGTTCGCGGCGAACTGCATCCGCGACAGCAGCAGGGCATCCATCGTCGATCTCCTTCAGCGGCGCCCGCCGGGCACCAGCTTGACCTTGTCGCGCAGCTCGAGCAGCCGCTGCACCTGCGCGCCCATCTTCATCAGCTTGCCGAGCGTCGCCGCGTCGAGCTTCTGCACGTCGTCGAACCAGGTGGTGAGCAGCTCGATCAGGTCGTGCATCTCGCGCATCCGCGCCTGCGCGTGACGGTCGGCGTCGGTGCTCGCCGCCTCCAGCAGCGCGTTGCGCAGCGTGGTCAGCGTGGGCTCGATCTCGCGCCGTCGGCGCTCCTCGGCGAGCGTGCGGAAGACGTCCCAGGCATCGCCGGGCGCATCGAAGTATTCGCGCCGGTCGCCCGGCCGGTGACGCAGCCGCACCAGCCGCCAGGCCTGCAGCTCCTTCAGCCCCATGCTGACGTTGCTGCGGCTGAACTCCAGCGCCTCGGCGATCTCGTCGGCGTTCAGCGGCTCGGGCGCCACGTAGATCAGCGCGTAGATCTGCCCGACGGTGCGGTTGATGCCCCATCGGCTGCCCATCTCGCCGAAGTGGGCGACGAAGCTGGCGACGAGCGGGGACAGGGACTGCATGGCACGCCTCCGTGCGCCGGCGACCGGCGTCCGGTCGATCTCGGCAGACTGAATTTTCAGTAATTACTGAAAATTCGGCAAGCGTCTCCATGCCGCGCGACGGGAGGCGGGCGCCGGGAGTGCAGCGGCGGCCGGCGGACGGCGGCCTGCGGCCTGCGGACTGCGGACTGCGGAACCCTGCGGCGTGGCAGGGCGCGGTACGGCGGCCGCCACCGGCCGCCACCGGCCGCCGCCGACCGCTTCAGAAGAACGCCATCGTCCGGACCTCGATGCTCTCGCGCTGCGGCGCGTCCGGCGTCGTCGTCGGGTCCTCGAACGCGCTGTGTCCCATGAAGCGTGCGCGCCCGTCGGTCTCGGAGTCGTAGGTCTTCAGCAGCAGCGCCTGGTCGCGCTCCATCTTCGGGAAGTAGACCCAGCGGTGCTTCGGCGAATACCGCATCACGTAGATCTCGCCGGTCCGCTCGCGGTACTTCAGGTCCATCCGCAGCATGTCGTCGGGATCGTGCGTGGTGGCGTCGCACATCGCGAGCGGCAGCTCCTCCACCCGGTTGTAGAGCGGCTTCCAGACGTTGTAGAAGGCCACCCGCCGGGACAGCAGCTCGTCGGCCTCGTCGGGCAGGATGTCCCGCACGCGCTGCGGGCCGCTCTTCACGGTGTAGTCGCTGTGCACCAGCAGCACCGCCGGTCGCTTGATCGTCGTCTGCACCGCGAGGTCGGGCGGAAGCCGGCGGCGGATCGTGTGGTCGAAGACCACGACCCGCTTCGCGCCGGTGTGCGCCTTCACGTAGTCCACCACCTGCGGATAGAACCTCGCGTGGACCGAGGCGTCGTCGTCGAAGGCGTCGAAGCGTGCGGCGAACGGATGGATCTCGAAGCCCTCGCGGTCGGCCGAGAACGACGTGGCGCGCGGCCAGCCGTCCTCGACATCCACCTCGCGCAGGTCGGTCCCCGGCGGGTTGAGCGTCGTTCCCGGATCGGGCTCGTAGAAGTAGTAGTCCGGCGGGATGCCGTTGTCCACGCTGTAGTGCATCGTCGCGCGGACGGATCGGGGGGCGCTCGTCATCGGTCGGGGTCCTCGGTGCGCGGGCTCACTGAAGCGGCTTGGCGACGAAGCCCTGCTCGACGTTCGTGCCGCGCCAGCAGGCGAGCGGCTCGACGCGCTCCAGCATCCAGCGCTTCAGGTTCGGATGGTCGGCGAGCGGCAGCTGCTGCCAGCCGTGCAGGTGCATCGGCGAGGCGATCGCGATGTCGGCGATCGTCGGGCCCGGCGTGCCGGCGAGCCAGTCGTGCTGAGCGAGGCGTGCGTCCAGGATGCCGGCGAGCTTGTAGAAGGTCGCGCGCTGCGCATCGAGCACCGCCGGATCCGGCGCGCCGCCCAGCAGCGGCTTCACGCAGTTCTCGACGAGGAACACGTAGCACGACGGGAACCAGCTCGACGATTCCCAGAGCAGCCAGCGGTTCACGTCGGCGCGCACCTTCAGGTCCGCCGGATAGGCGGCGTCGCGGCCGAGCTTGTCGGCCGCGTACTGCAGGATCGCGTTCGACTCCCACAGCACGAAGTCGCCGTCCTTCAGCGCCGGGATCGACAGGTTCGGATTCAGCGACGCGTAGGGCTCGGCCTTCTGCTCGCCCTTGAAGTAGTCGACGTGGACCAGCTCGTAGGGGGCGTCCATCAGCTTCAGTCCCGCGAGCACCTTGCGGCAGTTCACGGTGATCGGGTCGGCGTAGATCTGCATCGCGTGTCTCCTCGTGGGGTGTGCGGCGGCGGTCGGGCGTCGCCTGCGGTGCAGTCTGCTGACTTGACCGTCGTCAAGGAAGCCGGTCGAATGCGAACCGATCGTCCGCGAATCGAGAACGATGGCCCTGACCACCGACATGCTGGAGGCGTTCGTGAAGGTCGCCGAGACCCTGTCGGTCAGCGCCGCCGCGGCCGAGCTCGGGACCGGCAAGGGCCTGGTCAGCAAGCGGATCGCGCAGCTCGAGGCGCAGGTGGGCGCGACGCTGTTCGCGCGCAGCTCGCGCCGGGTGTCGCTGACCCCGGCGGGCGAGGCCTACCTCGAGGGCGCCCGGCGCGCGCTCGCCGAGGTGTCGGCGGCCGAGGAACGGGTGCGCGGGCTGCGCGAGCAGCTGACCGGCGAGATCCGCGTGACCGCGCCGGTGTCCTGGGGGCAGCGCGTGCTCGCGCGGCGACTGCCCGAGTTCCTGCGCCAGCATCCGGCCATCCGCATCGACCTGCAGCTGTCCGACCGCGTGATGGACGTGGCCCGAGAGCGCATCGACCTCGCGTTGCGCTGGACGACGTCGCCGCTGCCGCCGGGGCTGGCGAGCGCACCGGTCGCCGAGGTCGCGTGGGTGCTGGCCGCCGCACCGTCGTACCTCGATGCCGCCGGCCGCCCGCAGCGGCCGACCGACCTCGCCGCCCATCCCGGCCTGTGCTACTGGGGCGAGGCCGGCGACGCGCGCTGGCTGCTCGAGCGCGCCGGCGACGGCGTGCGAGCCGAGGTGGCGGTCGACGGTCGTTACCACGTGAACAATCCCGAGGCGGTCGCCGACGCGGCGCTCGCCGGACTCGGCATCGCGATGCTGCCCGGCTACCTGTGCGCCACCGCGCTGGTCGACGGCCGGCTCGCCCGAGTGCTCCCGGACTGGACGCCGGTGACGCGCTTCGGCACGCGGATCGTCGCGGTGGCCGCACCCGAGCGGCTCGCGCTCGCGCGCAACCGCGCACTGCTGCGCTGGCTGCAGGCGCAGCTCGCCGCCGACCGCGCGACCTAGGGCTGCCGGTGGGCGGCCTGCGGCCGCGGCCCGCCCTGACCCCGCCGGCGGCGGCGGCCCGCCCAGACTCAGCCGGCGGCGGCGGGATCGGGAGAGCACACGCCTGAACC
>JBAXJZ010000170.1:0-8237 GCA_037137595.1 Burkholderiales bacterium
CGACTTGTGCAGCGCCGAGATCTGGTCGTAGAAGGCGTCGCCGCCCTTGTCGAACTGGCGGACGCGCTCGGCCAGCACCTGGGCGACATGCGCGGCCGTCAGCACGCGCGGCGCGGCGGCCGCGTCGGGCGCGATCGCGTCGGCGTCGTCGGCGACGCGGTCGAGCGCGCCGGCCGCCGTCGCCGCGAGCTCGAGGTGGTTCATCATCCGACGCCCGTCCCCGTCGGCGGACTCCACCAGCATCCGCAGCGCATCGTCCTCCACGCGCAGGCCGTCGAGGCAGCGTTCGCAGGCACGTGCCGCCAGCGTGCCCAGGTCGGCGTCGTCGAGCCGGCGCAGCACGTAGACAGCGGCCCGCGACAGCAGCGCGTTGTTGACCTCGAACGACGGGTTCTCGGTGGTGGCGCCGACGAACACGAAGAGGCCCGACTCGACGTGCGGCAGGAAGGCATCCTGCTGCGCCTTGTTGAAGCGGTGCACCTCGTCGACGAACACGATGGTGCCGCGGCGCGTGCCCTCCTTCTCGAGCCGCGCGATCTCGACCGCCTCGCGGATCTCCTTGACGCCGGCGAGCACGGCCGAGATCGCGACGAACCGGCAGTCGAAGGCCTGCGCCAGCAGCCGCGCGAGCGTGGTCTTGCCCACGCCGGGCGGCCCCCAGAAGATCATCGAATGCGGGCGCTTCGCGTCCAGCGCCGCGCGCAGCGGCTTGCCCGGCCCCAGCAGGTGCGACTGGCCGACGACGTCCTCGATGCGCGCGGGCCGCATCGCCTCGGCGAGCGGCAGACCGGCGTCGATCACCCGCCGTCTCCTACTGGACGACGTCCACGCCCTTGGGCGCGGTGAACCGGAAGGTCGACGGGTCCAGCGCGGGATTGCGCTCGATCTTCGAGAAGGTGAAGCGCGTGGTCTGGCCGAACGCGTCGCGGACCTCCATCGCCTCCGGCAGGCCGCCGCGCAGGCCGATGCGGATCCAGTCGAAGCCCGAATCCTTCTGCTTCGGCGTCGCCTCGAGCCATTCGATGCCGGCGACCGAGCCGACCTCCTTCAGCACGAAGCTGGCGTCGAGGTCGTTCGAGCCGAACAGGATGGCCGCCGGGGTCGCGGAGATCGCGTCGCCCACCTTGCGGACGGTGACCTGCTTCAGGTCCTTGTCGTAGAAGTGCAGCCGTTCGCCGTCGGTGACGATCAGCTGCTCGTAGGGCATCACCACCTCCCAGCGGAAGCGCCCGGGCCGGGAGAACGAGAAGGTGCCCGCCGACGCCTCGCCGGCGCGGCCGGTGGTGCGGACCTGCTGCTGGGTGAACTGGCCGCGGGCGGATTTCGTCGCGGTGGCGAACTCGCGGAGCTGGTCGATCGCCGCGGCGGCGGCCGGACGCGGGACGGCGACCCCGGCCGCGACGGCCACGGCAACGGTGGCCAGCACGCGCCGGCGCGCGACGGAGGAGACGGGGGCACTGGGCATGGGGCGATGGTAGCGCACCGGGCGGCCGGGCCCACGACGGCGCGGCGAGGGTCCGGTCGGCGCCGTCCGCCTCGGCGAGCCGGGCGCGCCACCGTGCCGCAGGGGCCGCCCCGCCGCGGGCGCCGCCGCTGCCCGGACGTGGCGCCCGAGTCGACTTCGCCCTGCCTCTGCGTACGACCTTGATGGCCGGCGGCCGGCGTCGCGGTTACCCTCGCGCGTCCCCGCGACGGCGCCGCCGCCGCGCCCTGCCCCGTCCGTACACGCCGCCCGCCATGATCCTGTTCTCGACGACGGTCTTCCTGTCCGCCTTCCTGCTCTTCCAGGTGCAGCCGATCGTGGCGAAGATGATCCTGCCGTGGTTCGGCGGCTCGTCCTCGGTCTGGAGCGCCTGCATGGTGTTCTTCCAGGGCGCGCTGCTGGTGGGCTACGCCTACGTGCACTGGCTGAACGAGAAGGTGGCGCCGGCGCGCCAGCCGATCGTGCACGGCGTGCTGCTGCTGGCCAGCCTGCTGACGCTGCCGGTCGCGGCCGACGCCGCCTGGAAGGGCACGGCCCTCGAGCATCCGAGCGCGGCGGTGATCGTGGTGCTGGCCGGCGCGGTGGGCGTGCCCTACCTGCTGCTGTCCACCACCGGCCCGCTGATGCAGGTCTGGTATGCGCGGGCCACCGCCTCGCGCGGGATCGAGGCCCGCCCCTACCGGCTCTACGCGCTCTCGAACCTCGCGTCGATGCTCGCGCTGCTGACGTATCCGGTGCTGGTCGAGCCGACGCTGTCGGTGGGCGCGCAGGCCGACGTCTGGTCCGGCGCGTACGCGCTCTTCGTCGTCGCCTGCCTCGGCAGCGCGTGGCTCGGCTGGCGCGCATCCGGCTCGGCGCTGACCGCGCAGGCCTCGCCCGCGTCGGTCGACGCCGACGCGCCCCGCCCCTCCGTCGCCGAATGCCTGCTGTGGATCGGCCTGTCGGCCACCGCGTCGATCCTGCTGCTGGCGCTGACCCGCCACCTCACGCAGGACGTGGCGCCGGTGCCCTTCCTCTGGGTGCTGCCGCTCGCGATCTACCTGCTGAGCTTCATCCTCTGCTTCGACGCGCCGCGCTACTACGTGCGGCCGGTGTTCCTGTGCGCGCTGCCGGTGGCCTTCGTCGCCCTCGACCAGGCCAAGGGCGTGCACACCGGCGTGCCGATGCTGATCGCGGTGTTCTGCCTGTCGCTCTTCGTGATCTGCATGGTCTGCCACGGCGAGCTGGTGCGCCGCAAGCCGGCGGTCCGCCACCTGACCCTCTTCTACCTGATGCTGTCGCTGGGCGGCGTGCTGGGCGGCATGCTGGTGGGACTGGTGGCCCCTGCGGTCTTCAACGCCTACTTCGAGCTGCCGATCGGCCTGTTCCTGTGCGCGGCGCTGGTCGCGTTCGTGCTCTGGCGCGAGGCCTCGAAGGGGCTGCGCGCGGCGCTCGCGATCGGCCTGGTGCTGTACGGCGCACGGCTGTCCTTCGTGTCGCTCGAATACGTGCAGGGCTATCGCGAGGTGGTCCGCAACTTCTACAGCCAGACCCGGGTCGAGGACGTCGACGACCCGGCGCTCGGCCCGGCGCGGGTGATGCTGCACGGCCGGATCAACCACGGCGAGCAGTTCCTGTCGGAGAAGCTCCGCCGCATGCCGAGCGCCTACTTCTGCGAGCGCTCGGGCATCGGCCGCGCGTTCCTGTCGCTGCCGCAGGACCGGCCGCTGAAGCTCGGCGTGCTCGGCCTGGGCATCGGCGTGCTCGCCGCCTACGGCCGCGACGGCGACGAGATGCGGATCTACGAGATCAACGAGCAGGTGCTCGACCTCGCGCAGCGCGAGTTCACCTACCTGTCGGACTCGAAGGCGAAGATCGTGCCGATCCTCGGCGACGGCCGGCTGATGCTCGAACGCGAGACGAACCAGAAGTTCGACCTGCTGGTGATGGACGCGTTCTCCGGTGACTCGGTGCCCACGCACCTGGTCACGCTCGAGGCGATCCGCACCTACCTCGGCCAGATGAACGAGGGCGGTCTGCTCGCCTTCAACATCACGAACCGGTTCCTCGACCTGCGGCCGGTGATGGCGGCCGCGGCCGCCGAACTGGGCCGCGTCGCCGTGGCCTACGAGACGATGCCCACCGGCCAGGACGACATCTGCCGGCGATCGCACTGGGTGCTGATGCTGACGCCCGCGCAGGCGGCCGACCTGCCGGAGCGGCTGAAGGTCTTCAAGGCGATCGAGCCGCGGCCGGGCTTCGCGCCCTGGACCGACACCTACTCGAACCTGCTCACGATCCTGAAGCAGGACCGCTACTGAGCGCAGGCCGCGGGAGGACGATGCGGCCCCGCGCGCGGGGCCGTCTCCCGGTCAGTCGTCCTCGCGGCGGGGGACGATGATGTCGCGGTTGCCGTTGCTCGCCATCGCCGAGACCACGCCCGACTTCTCCATCTGCTCGAGCAGGCGCGCCGCCCGGTTGTAGCCGATCCGCAGGTGACGCTGCACCATCGAGATCGACGCTCGCTTGTGCTGCAGCACCACTGCCACGGCCTGGTCGTAGAGCGCGTCGGACTCGCCGTCCACGCCCGCCTCCTGCAGCGTCGCCTGCAGCCCGCCGAAGCCCACGGCGCTGCCGGTGTCGACCGACTCCGCGGCCACGCCGCCCTCGAGGATGCCCTCGACGTAGTCCGGCTCGCCGCCGCGCTCCTTCCAGTGCGCGACCACGCGATGCACCTCGTCGTCGGCCACGTAGGCGCCGTGCACGCGCACCGGCAGACCGGTGCCCGGCGGCATGTAGAGCATGTCGCCCTGCCCCAGCAGCGTCTCGGCCCCCATCTGGTCGAGGATGGTCCGCGAGTCGATCTTCGACGACACCTGGAACGCGATCCGCGTGGGGATGTTGGCCTTGATCAGGCCGGTGATCACGTCCACCGACGGCCGCTGCGTGGCCAGGATCAGGTGGATGCCGGCCGCCCGCGCCTTCTGCGCGAGCCGCGCGATCAGTTCCTCGATCTTCTTGCCGACCACCATCATCAGGTCGGCCAGCTCGTCGATCACCACGACGATGGTCGGCAGCTTGTCGAGCGGCTCCGGCGCATCGGGCGTCAGCGAGAACGGGTTGTGGATCACCTCGTCCCGCTTCTTCGCCTCGGCGATCTTCGCGTTGTAGCCCGACAGATTGCGCACGCCGAGCTTCGACATCAGCCGGTAGCGGCGCTCCATCTCGGCCACGCACCAGTTGAGCGCGTGTCCGGCCTGGCGCATGTCGGTCACCACCGGCGCGAGCAGGTGCGGGATGCCCTCGTAGGTGCTCATCTCGAGCATCTTCGGATCGATCAGGATCAGGCGGACGTCCGACGGCCCCGACTTGTAGAGCAGCGACAGCAGCATCGCGTTGATGCCCACCGACTTGCCCGAGCCGGTGGTGCCCGCGACCAGCAGGTGAGGCATCTTCGCGAGGTCGGCCACGATCGGGCGGCCGGCGATGTCGTTGCCCAGCGCCAGCGTGACCGGCGACATCGAGTCGGCGAACACCTGCGAGGCGAGCACTTCCGAGAGGCTCACCGACTGCCGACGCGCGTTGGGCAGCTCCAGCCCCATCAGGCTCTTGCCGGGGATCGTCTCGACCACCCGGATCGAGGTCAGCGACAGCGCGCGGGCCAGGTCCTTGGACAGGTTGACGATCATCGAGCCCTTGATGCCGGTGGCCGGCTCGATCTCGTACCGGGTGATGACCGGGCCCGGGTAGGCGGCGACCACGTTGGCCGACACGCCGAAGTCGGAGAGCTTCTTCTCGATGAGCCGCGACGTGTACTCGAGCGTCTCGGGCGAGACGGTGTCGCGCCGCTCCGGCGGCGAGTCGAGCAGCGAGATCGGCGGCAGCTCGGTGTCGCTCGGCAGGTCGGCGAACAGCGGCTTCTGCCGCTCGCGCTGGGCCCGCTCGGATTTCTCGACCGGCGGCGCCGGCGGCTCGATGCGGACCGGCTCGGGGTCCTGCTCGATGATCTTCTTCTTGACCGCCACCGTCTCCTTGCGGACCCGGGTCGCGATCTGCCCGACCTGCCGGTCCCGCCGCGCGTCCCAGCGGGCGCGGAAGAAGGTCACCACGGACTCCAGCCCGGCACCGACGCTCTCGAAGATCGTGAGCCACGACAGCCCGGTGGCGAGCGAGAAGCCCACCGCGGTCAGCAGCAGCATCAGCAGCGTGCCGCCCACGGCGCCCAGGTGGGTCAGCATCGGCTGCGAGAGCAGCTGGCCGAGCAGGCCGCCCGGGGCGAGCGGCAGCGTGACCGACAGCGCCGAGAGACGGGAGGCCTCGAGCGACACGCAGCCGGCGAACAGCATCGCGAAGCCGATCCAGCGGTCCCAGCCGAACGGCGGCTCGTCGAGCGCCTCGCGGCGCTCGGCCTGCCGCCTCAGGTGGAGCTGGCGGTAGCCGGACACCACGCGCAGCAGCAGGAACGCGGCCCAGAGGTAGGCCGACACGCCGAACAGGTAGAGCAGCAGGTCGGCGAACCAGGCGCCGACCCGACCGCCGAGGTTGTGCACGTCACGGACGGCCGCGGCGTGCGACCACCCGGGGTCGCCCTTGTCGTAGCTCAGCAGGATCAGCGCGACGAACAGCGCCAGCGTGCACAGCAGCAGCCAGCGGGCCTCCCGGAGGAGGACGAGCGCGCGATCGGACAGCAGCGAAGCGCGGATCGGGCCGCCGCGAGTGTTCGCGGCGCCCAGCGTGGTGGCACGGGCCATCGGTTCCTTCTACAGCAAGGGCACCGAACCCGGCCGCCACGCGGCGGCCGACCTCAGTGCAGGTACGAGCTCAGCTTCTCCCGCAGGACCAGCTTGCCCTCGGCGGCCGGCACGATGTAGCCGTCCACCTCGAGCCCCTTCATCACGCGCGAGACCATCTCGCGCGACGCACCGATCATCTTGGCGATCTCCTGGCGCGGCAGCTTGCTCTTGACCACGCGCTCGCCGCCGACCTGCTCGGAGAAGTCCAGCAGCACCCGGGCGACGCGGCCGTAGACGTCGAGCAGCGCGAGCGTCTCGATCTTCTTGTCCGCCTCGCGCAGCCGCTTGACCAGCCCCTTCATGATCTTCAGGGACATGTCGTGGCTCTGCGCGAGCATCGCCTTGAAGCTGTCCTTGTTGATCGCCATGAAGTCGCAGGACTCCAGCGTGATGACGCTCGCCGAACGCGGCGCGTCGTCGATCAGCGACATCTCGCCGAAGCACTCGCCGGGCCCCAGGACGGCCAGGATGACCTCCTTGCCGTCCGCGTCCGAGCGCTGCACCTTCGCGCGCCCCGACAGCAGGATGTAGAGCGACTGCGACGGCTCGCCCTCCGCGACGATCGTGCGACCCTTCGGAAAGGCCCGCCGGACGCTGCCGGCCGCGAGCGCGTCGAGCTGCGACTCGCTCAGGCTGGACAGCAGGGGCACCCGCCGCAGGAACGCCTTGTTTTCTTCGTGCGCCATACTCACCTCGTGGATATCCGGAACCCGGCGGCCTGGACACCCGGTGCATTTATCATTGTGCACCAAGCGCGGCCGATTTCAAAGGAATTGGTCGAAGAGCTCTCGCCAACTCGCTGTTTTCCAAAGCAAAACCATAGGACTCCGACTCGATGACCGCCGCCAAGCACGCTCGGCTCCTGATCCTGGGCTCCGGTCCGGCCGGCTACACCGCCGCCGTCTACGCCGCGCGGGCCAACCTGAAGCCGGTGCTGATCACCGGCATCGCCCAGGGCGGGCAGCTGATGACCACCACCGACGTCGACAACTGGCCCGCCGACGCGTCCGGAGTCCAGGGGCCGGAGCTGATGCAGCGCTTCCACGCGCATGCCGAACGCTTCGACACCGAATTCGTGTTCGACCATATCCACACGGTCGACCTCTCGTCTCGTCCCTTCCGGCTGACGGGCGATTCCGGCAGCTATACGTGCGATGCGTTGGTGATCGCCACCGGTGCGTCGGCCAAATACCTCGGCCTGCCCTCCGAGCAGGCGTTCATGGGCAAGGGGGTCTCGGGCTGCGCGACCTGCGACGGGTTCTTCTACCGGAACCAGGAGGTCGCGGTGATCGGCGGCGGCAACACCGCGGTCGAGGAGGCGCTCTACCTGTCGAACATCGCCAGCAAGGTGACGGTCGTGCACCGGCGCGACCGCTTCCGCGCGGAGGCGATCCTGATCGACAAGCTGATGGCCAAGGTCGAGACCGGCAAGGTCGAGGTCCGCTGGCACACGGTGCTCGACGAGGTGGTGGGCGACGCGACCGGCGTGACCGGCGTGACGCTGCGCCACCTGCCGAGCGGCGAGGTGTCGCGCAAGGCCCTGGGCGGGGTCTTCATCGCGATCGGCCACGAGCCGAACACCAAGATCTTCGAGGGGCAGGTCGAGATGGCCAACGGCTACATCGTGACCCGCAGCGGCCTGCAGGGGCTGGCCACGATGACCAGCGTCGAGGGCGTGTTCGCGGCCGGCGATGTCCAGGACCACGTCTACCGGCAGGCGATCACCAGCGCGGGCACCGGCTGCATGGCCGCGCTCGACGCGCAGCGCTGGCTCGAGGCACAGGACGCCGCCTGACCGGCCGCCCCGGACGGGACGCCGCCGTGGCCGACAAGGGCACCCCGCTCGGCGGGCTCGCCGCGCTGGGCGGGCTGCGCGACGCGCTTCGCGACCAGGCACGCGCCAGGGCCGAGGCCGAGGCGCGGGCACGCGCCGAGCAGGCGCGGCTGGAGCGCGAGCGCAACGTCTTCCGCGAGGCCGTCGG
>JBAXJZ010000171.1:0-8224 GCA_037137595.1 Burkholderiales bacterium
CAGCTTCGGCTGGATGTCGAACTTCTCGTTCTACTACGCCCACCACATGTCGACCATCGAGGGCGGCATGGTCTGCACCGACGACGACACCGTCTACCAGCAGCTGCGCATGCTGCGCTCGCACGGCATGGTCCGCGAGCTCAACGACGCCGAGCTCAAGTCGAGCTGGCAGGCCGACCACCCCGAGCTGAACCCGGACTTCATCTTCGCCTACCCCGCCTACAACGTGCGCAACACCGAGCTGGGCGCGATCCTCGGGCGCAGCCAGCTGAAGCGCCTGGACGCCAACGTCGAGCGCCGCACCCACAACCTCGTGCGCTTCCTCGAAAAGATCGACCCGACCCGCTTCCAGACCGAGTTCCTGCTCGAGGGCAGCAGCAACTACGCGTTCAACCTGATCGTGAACCAGCCGGACCTCGAGTACACCGCCCGGCTGATGGCGTGCATGCGCGAGAACGGCATCGAGTTCCGCCGCGGCAGCGCCGGCGGCGGCAACCAGCTGCGCCAGCCCTACCTGAAGGGGATCGTGCCCGACGGTCATCACCGCGACTTCCCCAACACCGAGCACGTCCACTTCTTCGGCTTCTACCTCGGCAACTTCCCCGACCTGCGCGACGACGAGATCGACACCGTCTGCGCGATCGTCAACCGGGTCTGACCCCCCAGGGAGCCCCATCATGTCCGCACACGTCCTCGTCACCGGCGGCGCCGGCTACATCGGCTCCACCCTGGTCCCGATGCTGCTGGAGGCCGGCCACTCGGTGACCGTGCTCGACAGCTTCATGTACCGGCAGACGAGCCTGAACCACGTCTGCCACCACCCGCGCTTCGAGATCGTGCGCGGCGACATCCGCATCGAATCGACCATCGCCCCGCTGATGGCGAAGGCCGACGTGATCATCCCGCTGGCCGCGCTCGTGGGCGCGCCGCTGTGCTCGATCGATCCGGTGGGCGCACGCACCATCAACCACGACGCCATCGCCACGATGCTGCGGCTCGCCTCGCCCGCGCAGCGCATCCTGATGCCCACCACCAACAGCGCCTACGGCACCGGCGACGACAACCACTTCTGCACCGAGGAGTCGCCGCTGCGCCCGATCTCGCAGTACGCCCGCGACAAGGTCGAGGTCGAGCACAAGCTGATGCAGCGCGAGAACGCCGTCAGCTTCCGCCTCGCCACCGTCTTCGGCATGTCCCCGCGCATGCGCATCGACCTGCTGGTCAACGACTTCACCTACCGCGCCGTCCACGACCACTTCGTGGTGCTCTTCGAGGGCGACTTCAAGCGCAACTACGTCCACGTGCGCGACGTCTCGCGCGTCTTCCTGCACGCCATCGATCGCTTCGAGGCGATGCGCGGCCAGATCTACAACGTCGGGCTCTCGGAGGCCAATGTCTCCAAGCGCGAGCTCTGCCAGGCGATCGCCCGCCGCGTGCCCGGCTTCGTCTTCGTCGACGCACCCGTCGGCAAGGACCCCGACCAGCGCAACTACATCGTCTGCAACGCCAAGATCGAGGCCACCGGCTTCAGGCCCCAGGTCTCCCTCGACGCCGGCATCGCCGAACTCGTCAAGGGCTTCGCCATGGTCCGCAACACCGTGCACGGCAACGTCTGAGATGAGCACTCTTCCCGGCCGGCGGCTGGACGTCGTCTTCGTCCACCCCGACTCGTCGGCCCAGGCCTACCAGGGCCTGGCCACCACCTACTCGGCGATCGAGCCGCCGACCTGGTCGCTGCTGCTCGCGCAGTCGTGCCGTGCGCAGGGCTTCGGCTGCGCGATCCTCGACTGCGACGCGGAGAAGCTGAGCCTGGACGACGCGGTCGCCCGGCTCGAGGCCCTGAATCCCCGGCTCGTGCTCTTCGTCGTGTACGGCCAGAACCCGAACTCCGGCACCACCAGCATGATCGGCGCCTCGCGGCTCGCCGCCGCGCTGCGCGAGGGCGCGCCGCAGCTGCCGATCGCCTTCGTCGGCTCGCATGTCAGCGCGCTGCCCAAGGAGGTGCTGGCCCTGCCGTACGCGGACTTCGTGCTGATCGGCGAAGGCGTCTACGCGCTGCACGACCTGCTGCGCGGCAACCTGGGCTCCGACGTCCGCAAGGTGCCCGGCGTGGGCTGGAAGATGGGCGGCACCGGCACGCCGGCGCTCTTCCTGAACCCCGGCGCGCGCGTGGTCCCGCAGGAACGGATGGACATCGACCTGCCGGGCTACGCCTGGGACCTGCTGCCCTACCGCGAGCGCCCGCTCGACCTCTACCGTGCGCACTTCTGGCACGCCGGCTTCGACCACGCGAAACGCACGCCCTTCGCCGCGATCTACAGCTCGCTGGGCTGCAACTTCGGCTGCGACTTCTGCATGATCAACATCGTCAACCGGACCTCGGTGGACGACGACGTGCACTCGGGCCACTCGCGCGGCATGCGCTTCTGGAGCCCGGGCTTCATCGCCGGCGTGCTCGAGGAACTCGCCCGCATGGGCGTCGAGACCATCCGTCTCAGCGACGAGATGTTCTTCCTGAACAAGCGCTACTACCGGCCGCTGCTCGAGCAGGTGGTCGAGCGCGACCTGCGGCTGCGGATGTGGGCCTACGCCCGCGTCGACACGGTGCGGGCCGATGCGCTGGACCTGTTCAAGCGGGCCGGCGTCGACTGGCTCGCGCTCGGCATCGAGGCCGGCGACCGCACCGTGCGGCGCGAGGTCTCGAAGGGCTCGTTCGAGGAGGTGGACATCCAGGACGTCTGCCGCTCGGTGCGCGACGCCGGCCTGAACGTCATCTCGAACTACATCTTCGGCTTCCCGGACGACACCCGCGAGTCGATGCAGCGCACGCTCGACCTCGCGCTCGAGCTGAACACCGAGATGGCCAACATGTACCCGTGCATGGCGCTGCCCGGCAGCGCGCTGCACCGGCGCGCGCTGCGCGAGGGCTGGGCCCTGCCCGGCGACTACGCGGGCTACGGCTTCCTGTCGTACGACTGCCAGCCGCTGCCGACGCTGCACGTGGGCGCGGCCGAGGTGCTGCGGTTCCGCGACGACGCGTGGAAGACCTACTTCACGAACCCGGCCTACCTGTCGCTGGTCGAGCGCCGCTTCGGCGCTACCGAACGCGCGAACGTCGAGGCGATGTCGGCGGTGCCGCTGCGCCGCCGGCTGCTGGGTCACTGAGCGGGGCCGCGGACCCAGTTGCCGAACCGCGCGACCTGCCCCAGGCAGGCGCGCGCGAACGACCGGTGACGGCGCTGCACCCGGAACAGCTCCACCTGGTGGCGCAGCCGGTTCGACAGCGACGCGCTCGACGACGACTGCCCGCCGTCGCGCATCACCGCGAGCACGCGGTCGAGGAAGGCGACGCGCGGGCGCAGCGCGAGCGCCCGCAGGAAATACTCGTAGTCGTTGACGATCTCGAAGTCCGCCGCGAATCCGCCGGCGCGCTGGAAGAGCGCGCGCGACTGCACCGTCGACGGATACGGGATCGGGTTGTACTCGAGAATGCGCTCGAGGCCGGCGGCGTCGCAGGTCAGCATCCGCAGCGGCGTGCCGTCGCGCGAGACGTAGCGGGTCTGGCCGATCAGCATCAGCGGCGTCGCCGGATCCTCGGCCTCCAGCCGCTCGAGCACCACGGCGACCGCGCCCGGCTCGATCGTGTCGTCCGAGTTGACGAACCACAGGTAGGTGCCGCGCGCGAGGCGGGCGCCCTTGTTCAGCGCGTCGCTGGTGCCGCGGTCCGGCTCCGAGAGGCTCGCGTCGATCAGGTCCGCGTTCGCGCGCATCAGTTCGGGCGTGGCGTCGGTCGAGCCGCCGTCGATCACCACGTACTCCACGCGCGGGTCGCGCTCGCGACGCACGCTCGCGAAGGTGTCGCCGATCGTCGCCGCCGAGTTGAAGCAGATGGTGACGATCGAGAGCAGCGGAGGGCGCTCGGCCACGGTCACGTCGCCCCGCCCGCGCATGCGGCGCTCCAGCCCGGCGCGCCCCGGAGCAGGCCCTCGTAGAGCGCGGCGTAGCGCTCCGAAGACCGTGCCCGATCGAAGTGGCCGCGGGCGCGCGCCACCGCCCGCCGCGCCATCGCGTCGAGCCGCGACGGGTCGGCGAGCAGCGCCGCGGCCGCGGCGGCATAGTCGTCCGCCGTCGGCGCGGGCAGCAGGCGACCGGTCTCGCCGTCCGACACGACCTCCGACAGCCCGGAGATGGCCGGCGCCAGCACCGGCACGCCCAGCGCCATCGCCTCGATCGGCGCCAGCGGCAGGCCCTCCCACTGCGAGGTCACCAGCGCGAGGCGGCTCGCGGCGAGGATCGACAGGCACTCGGCGCGGGGCCGTTCGCCGAGCAGCCGCACCGCGCCGCCGCCCGGCACGGATGCGAGCAGCGCCTCGCAGTCCGCCCGCATCGGGCCGCCGCCGACCAGCGCGCAGCGCAGGCCCGACGCGGCCAGGCGCGCGAGCACCGCGGCCGCGACCACCGGTCCCTTCGCCTCGACGAGCCGCCCGACGAACACCACGTCCCACTCGGGCGGCGCATCGGGCCGCTCCGGGAGGTCCGCGAAGGACACGCCGTTGGGCACCACGTCGACGCGCGCCGGGTCGGCGAACAGGCGGTGCTCGAGCGACAGCCGGCGATCACCCTCCGACACGTACACGGTCCGGTCGGCGCGGCGGATCACCCGTCGCTCCGCGACGTTGGCCAGCTCGCGCAGCGCGCGCGGCCAGGGCATGTGCAGCTGGTGCACGCCGTGGACGGTGTAGAGCACCGGCCCCAGCGCCCCCCGGGCCGGCCACGACAGCAGCGGATGTGCGGCCCGCAGGCCGTGCACGTGGGCGAGCGGCCGGCCGAGCTCGCGCAGCATCCGGGCCAGCCGGAACGGCATCCTGGGATCGCCCATCGGGCCGAAGAAGTCGAAGGGCAGGAACCGCAGGCCGCGGCGCCGCACCTCGCGTTCGATGTGCGAGCCCGGCTGCGACAGGACCGCCGGCCGCCATCCGCGCGCCTCGATCAGGTCGTCGATCAGCCCGAGCACCATCGTCGTGCCGCCACCGGGCGCGCCGTCGGCGACCACGTGGAGCAGGTTCGCGGCCTCGCGCGGCGCGTTCATGCGGCCACCCCGACGGCCGACTCGGGCGACGGCGTCTCGTCGAACGGCACCAGCCGGCCGCCCTCGACGCGCAGGATCCGGTCGCAGCGGCCGAGCGTGGTCAGCCGGTGGGCGACCATGATCACGGTGATGTCCCGGCCGAGGGCCTCGATGGTGTCGATGACCTCGCTCTCGGTCGCGGTGTCGAGCGCGCTGGTCGCCTCGTCGAGCACCAGCAGGTCGGCCTGCTTGTAGAGGGCGCGTGCGATGCCGATGCGCTGCCGCTGCCCGCCGGACAGCCGCAGGCCGTGCTCGCCGACGCGACTGAGGTAGCCCTCGGGCATCGCCTCGATGGTGTCGGCGATCCGTGCCTTGCGGGCCGCCTCGCGCACGCGCGCCCGGTCGATCTCGTGCGGCGGCACGCCGTAGGCGATGTTCTCCTCGATGCTGCAGTCGGACAGGTGGATCGACTGCGGCACCTGGGCGACGTGGGCCTGCCAGCGCGCGCGGTTCGAGTCGTCGACGGTCGTCTCGTCGACGCGCAGCCGACCCTCGACCGGCGGCTGCAGTCCGACGAGCAGGTCGAGCAGCGTGCTCTTGCCGCCGCCGGAGGCGCCGACGATGCCCAGCCGCATCCCGCGCGGGATCTCGAGCGACACGCCGCGCAGCACCCAGGGCGACGCCGGTCCGTAGCGGAAGCCCAGCTGCTCGAGCCGGATCGCCTCGCGGAACGGCAGCGGCTCGACCGCCCGGACCGCGTCGTCGTCGGGTCCGGGCTGCTCGAGCAGCACGAGCACGTCGAGCAGGGTCGAGTGCGCGCCGGTCAGCGCGCTGTAGGCGTGGTAGGCCTCCTGCAGCATCGGCAGCACCCGTTGGCCGGCGATCGCGAGCGCGCCCACCATCGCGAACGAGCCCTCGAAGCTGTCGCGCTCGCCGGCGAGCACCCACGCGATGCCGGCGATCAGCGCCATGCCGAGCGCCTCGATGCCGAAGCGCGGGCTGAGCGACACGAACCGGATCTGCGCCTGCGCCGCCCTCAGCCGCCGGGTCTCCTCGGCGAAGCGGCGCGAGTAGTGGGACTGCGTGCCGTCGATCAGCACGTCCCGGATCGCGCCGAGCGATTCCTGCAGCAGCCGCACGACGCGGCCGGTCGACTGCTCGACGGCTGCGCCCGCGGTGGCGAGCAGCCGACGGCTCGTCATCGCGATCGCGTAGTAGATCGCCGCGAAGCCGCAGAAGGCGCCGATCGACTCGAGCGGCCGCCACGCGACGAGCGCCCCGAGCACCACGGCCATCATCAGCACCATCGTGACGAGCGACAGCGTGGCGAGCAGCACGCGCTCGACGACGACGTCGGACTGCGAGGTCACGCCGGCGATCACCTCGCTGCTGTGGCGCGCGACGTGCACCGCGTAGGGCTGATGGATCGTGCGGCGAAAGATCGCGGCGTCGACGGTGGCGCCGACGGTGTTCGCCCAGCCGGTGATGCGGCGGATCAGCAGCATCCGCAGCAGCCCCGCGGCCACGGCGGTCGCGGCGAAGGCCACGCTGGCCGCCAGCCGCGCGTCGGCGACGGAGTCCTGGCCGGCGGCCCGCAGCCAGGACCCGAGCATCGGATGCTCGAGCAGCTGCGTCGGCGTCGACAGGGCGACCAGGAAGACGAGCGACGCGCCCAGCGAGATCACCTCGGCCGTCCCGGTGACGACCGCGAGCCACTGCAGGCGCAGCCCCGCCGCCCGGTGGCGCGCGGGCAGCAGCCCCCACAGCCGGCGGATCGCGGCGAACGCCTCGCGCGGCGACCAGGGCTGTGTGCTCATGCGTCGACCGCCTCGGCTCGGCGCGGGGCCGGCTCGCTGCCGCGGGGTTCGCCGTCCCGGAGACGCGCCTGCCAGCGGTCCCACTCGGCGTCGACCCAGTCTCCGAAGCGCCGGTCGAACGCCGCGGCCGAATAGCGGGCCGCGCGCTGCACGCAGGCCGCCGGATGGATCCGCGCCGAGGCCCGCTCGAACGCCTCGATCGCGGCGACGAGCGACTGCGGCGTCTGCTCGTCGAACAGCGCCCCGGTGGGCCACGCGTCGTCCAGCCCGGCGACGGTCTCGGCGGTGCCGCCGCGGCGCAGCGCGACGACCGGCGTGCCGAGCGCGAGCGCCTCGACCGGCGCGATGCCGAAGTCCTCGACCGCGGCGAAGACGAAGGCCCGCGCCCGCGCCACGGCCGCCCTCAGTTCGGCGGTCGGCACATGGCCGGCGAAGCGCACGTTCGGCGGCGCCGAGGCACGCAGGCGCGCCGCCTCCGGTCCGTCGCCGATCACGGTCAGCCGGCGGTCCGGCAGCGCGCGGAACGCGTCGACGATCAGGTCGACGCGCTTGTAGCCCATCAGGCGCGACACGGTGACGTAGTGGTCCGGCTCGCGGGCCACGGCGGGCGCGACCGGCGCGGAGACCGGCGGCGGGATCACCACCGCCTCGCGACGATAGGCCTTCAGGATGCGCCGCGCGACGAAGGCCGAGTTCGCGGCGAACGCGTCGACGCCGGCCGCGCTGCGGTGGTCCCAGAGTCGCATCCGGTGCAGCATCAGCCGGGCCGCCCACCCCTTCGGACCGCGCGACAGGCGCTCGGTCTCGAGGTAGGTGGCCTGCAGGTCCCAGGCGTAGCGCATCGGCGAATGGCAGTAGCACAGGTGCAGCGCGTCGGGCGGCACGATCACGCCCTTGGCCACCGCGTGGCTGCTCGAGACGACGAGGTCGAACCCCGACAGGTCGAACTGCTCGATGGCCAGCGGCATGAAGGGCACGGCGTACTTCAGCGTGCCGGGCAGCCCGGGCAGCCGCTGCAGCGCGCTCGTGCGGATCGTCCGCCCGGCGAGCCAGCCGCGGTCGGCCTCGGCCATCCGGTCGACGAGCGTGAACAGGACCGCGTCGGGGAACCGGCGCAGGATCGCCTCCGTCACGCGCTCGGAGCCCGCGTAGTCGAGCAGCCACTCGTGCACGACGGCGACGCGGCGGGGGCCGCTCGTCGCGCGGTGGGGCGCGGTCCGGTCGTCTCGAGGCGTCATGTCGGAGCCGATGCTACCCGGTGGTGTCGTCGGGACGGCACGCGCGGCGCGGAGCCTCGGCCGGCTCCGACGAACGGCGTGTCGCGTCGTTCGACCGCGAC
>JBAXJZ010000172.1:0-8216 GCA_037137595.1 Burkholderiales bacterium
AGCCGCGACCGCGACGCCGGCCGCTGACGGGGGACCAGATCATGAACCGCATCGCATTCGCCTTCCTCGGCCTGCTGGTGGCGCTCGGCGTCGGGTCGAGCATGCTCTTCGTCGTCGACCAGCGTCAGTACGCGGTGGTCTTCGCGCTCGGCGAGATCAAGGAAGTGATCGCCAAGCCCGGCCTGCACTTCAAGCTGCCGCCGCCGTTCCAGAACGTCCAGTACTTCGACAACCGGATCCTCACCATCGACACCGCCGATGTGGACCGCTTCATCACGTCGGAGAAGCTCAACGTCCAGATCGACACCTTCGTGAAGTGGCGGATCGCCGATCCGCGCCGCTTCTTCGTGTCGGTGGGCGGCAGCGAGATGGTGGCGAGCGACCGTCTGCAGCGCAGCCTGCGCGACTCGCTGAACAACGAGATCGCCAAGAAGACCGTTTCCGACGTGATCTCCGGGAAGCGCCAGGAGCTGCTGGATTCGGTGCGGACGAAGATGAACGAGGACGCCAAGCAGATCGGTGCCGAGATCATCGACGTGCGCCTGAAGCGCGTGGACTTCGCGCCCGAGGTCTCGGAGCGCGTCTACGACCGGATGCAGTCCGAGCGCAAGCGCGTGGCCAACGAGCGGCGCGCGACCGGCGCGGCCGAGTCGGAGAAGATCCGCGCCGACGCCGATCGCCAGCGCGACGTGATCATCGCGGAGGCCTACCGCGACGCGCAGCGCGTCAAGGGCGACGGCGACGCCAAGGCCTCCGCGCTGTTCGCCGAGGCCTTCGGCCAGAACCCGGAGTTCGCGAGCTTCTATCGCAGCCTGGAGGCGTACCGGACGAGCTTCCGCTCGCGCAGCGACGTCATCGTGCTCGACCCGCAGTCGGAGTTCTTCAAGTACTTCCGCGGCCCGGGCAACCAGAGCGGTGGTGCGCCCACCGGGCCGCGCAAGTAGCCTGCGATGGTCGCGAACCTGATCGCCGCCCTCGGCCTGATGCTGATCGTCGAGGGGCTGATGCCGCTGGTCTCGCCGCCGACCTGGCGCGAGGCCATGCGGCGGATCGCGTCGATGCGCGACGGCCAGATCCGGTTCATGGGCCTGGCGGCGACGGTCGCCGGCCTGCTGCTGCTGGCCGCCGCCGCCTGACCGCGCGTCGCGAGACGCGCCCACCCGACGCCCCCGATGCCGCGCTGGCTCCTTCCCGAGAGCATTTCCGACATTCTGCCGAGCGAGGCCCGGCGGATCGAGGAGCTCAGGCGCCGCCTGCTCGACCTGTACCGCACGTACGGCTACGAGCTGGTGATGCCGCCGACCCTCGAGTACCTCGAGTCCCTGCTGACCGGCAGCGGGCGCGACCTCGACCTCACCACGTTCAAGCTGATCGACCAGCTGTCGGGCCGCACGATGGGCCTGCGGGCGGACATCACGCCGCAGGTCGCGCGGATCGACGCGCACCTGCTCGATCGTGCCGGCGTGGTGCGGCTGTGCTACTCGGGCAGCGTGCTGCACGCGCGGCCGGCCGGCCCGCTGTCGACGCGCGAGCCGCTGCAGGTGGGCGCCGAGCTCTACGGCCACGCCGGGCCCGAGGCGGACCTCGAGGTCGTCGAGATGCTGCTGCAGTCGCTGCGGACCGCCGGCGTGCCGCGGGTGCGGATCGACCTCGGCCACGTGGCGATCGTCCGCACGCTGGTCGGGCGGCTGCCCGGGCTGGCCGAGGACGACGTGTTCCCGCTGCTGCAGGCCAAGGACGCGCCGGGACTGTCGGCGCTGCTGGCCGGCCGTGCCCAGGACGAAGCGACCCGCGCGCTTCGGGCGCTGCCCGGCCTCTTCGGCCCGGCGGCCGACGTGCTCGCGCGGGCCCGGATCGCGCTGCCGGCGCTGCCGACGATCGTCGACGCGCTCGCGCAGCTCGAACGCCTCGCGGCGGCGCCCCAGCTGGCGGGTGGCGACGGCCTCGCGGTGGAGATCGCGCTCGACCTCGGCGACGCGCGGGGCTACCGTTACCACAGCGGTGCGATCTTCGCCGCCTACGTCGACGGACTGCCGAACGCGATCGGCCGCGGCGGGCGCTACGACAACGTCGGAGCGGCGTTCGGCCGCGCCCGGCCGGCGACCGGCTTCTCCCTGGAGCTGCGCGAACTCGCGTCGCTGCTGCCGGAGCGGCCGCCGACCGGAGCGATCCGCGCGCCGTGGGGTGACGACGCGACGCTCGCCGAGGCCGTGCGCGCGTTGCGCGCGGCGGGCGAGATCGTCGTGCAGGTGCTGCCGGGCCACGAGCACGCGCAGCAGGAATTCGAGTGCGACCGCGAGCTCGCGAAGGCGGGCACGGGCTGGGCCGTGAGGGCCCTGCGCAGGGAGTAGGAAGAAGAACATGGGCAAGAACGTGGTCGTCATCGGCACCCAATGGGGTGACGAGGGCAAGGGCAAGGTCGTCGACTGGCTCACCGAGCAGGCGCAGGGCGTGGTCCGCTTCCAGGGCGGGCACAATGCCGGGCACACGCTGGTGATCGGCGGCAGGAAGCAGGTGCTGCGGCTGATCCCGTCGGGCATCCTGAGGCCGGCCGTCACCTGCTACATCGGCAGCGGCGTGGTGCTGTCGCCCGAGGCGCTGCTGCAGGAGATCGACGAGCTCGAGCGCGCGGGCGTGGCGGTGCGTGACCGGCTGCGGATCAGCGGCACCTGCCCGCTGATCCTGCCTTACCACGTCGCGCTCGACCGCGCGCGCGAGGCCAAGCGCGGCGACGCCAAGATCGGTACCACCGGTCGCGGCATCGGCCCGGCCTACGAGGACAAGGTCGGCCGCCGCGCGGTGCGCGTGCGCGACCTGTTCGCGCCCGAGCAGCTGCGCGCGAAGGTCCGCGAGGTCCTCGACTTCCACAACTTCGCGCTGGTGAACTACTACGGCGCGCAGGCGCTGGATCCGGACCAGGTCGTCGACGACGCGCTGAAGCTCGCGCCGCGCGTGGCGCCGATGGTCGCCGACGTGCCCGCCGAACTCGCCGCGGCCACGCGACGCGGCGACCGTCTGCTCTTCGAGGGCGCGCAGGGTGCGCTGCTCGACGTCGATCACGGCACCTATCCGTACGTCACCAGCAGCAACTGCATCGCCGGCGCCGCCGCCCCGGGAGCGGGCGTGGGCCCGCAGCAGCTCGATTACGTGCTCGGCATCGCGAAGGCCTACACCACGCGCGTGGGCTCGGGTCCGTTCCCCACGGAGCTCTTCGACGACGTCGGCAGGCATCTCGCGACCAAGGGGAACGAGTTCGGTTCCGTCACCGGCCGGCCGCGCCGCTGCGGCTGGTTCGACGCGGTGGCGATGCGCCGCTCGATCCAGCTCAACGGCGTGAGCGGGCTGTGCGTGACCAAGCTCGACGTCCTCGACGGCCTGCCGAGCGTGAAGATCTGCACCGGCTACCGTCGCGCGGGCCAGCCGGTCGACCTGCTGCCGTTCGGCGCCGAGGACGTCGCCACCTGCGAGCCGCTGTACGAGGAGCTGCCGGGCTGGACCGGCACCACCTTCGGCGTGCGCAGCTGGGACGGCCTGCCGTCCGGCGCGCAACGCTACCTCGAGCGCCTGTCCGAACTGGTCGGCGCGCCGATCGACATGGTCTCCACCGGTCCCGACCGCGACGAGACCATCCTGCTGCGCCACCCCTTCAAGCCCTGAGAGTCGCCGAGATGAGGGACCTGCACGTATCCTGGGACGAGTACAACCGGCTGATCGAGAAGCTCGCGGTCCGCGTCCACGACGCGAACTGGAACTTCGACGCGATCGTCTGTCTCGCGAGAGGCGGGCTGCGCGTGGGAGACGCGCTGTCGCGGCTGTTCCGCAAGCCGCTGGGCGTGCTGTTCACCAGCTCGTACCGCGAGAACGCCGGCACCACCCAGAGCCGGCTGATGATCGCCGAGCACATGAGCAGCGCCGAGCCGCTGCCGGGGCCGCGCTGGCTGCTCGCCGACGACCTGGTCGACTCGGGCGCCACGCTGGTCGAGGTGATCCCCGCGCTGAAGCTGCGGTATCCGCACGTCGAGGAGATCCGCTCGGCGGTCATCTGGCGCAAGGGCCAGTCGGTGGCCGAGCCGGACTTCTACGTCGACCACCTGCCGACGAATCCTTGGATCCACCAGCCGTTCGAGGAGTACGATCACCTCCGCCCGAGCGACCTCAAGGCGAGGTGGCCGTCCTGACGACGGCGCGTCCCGGGCACGGCGAGTGCCCGTCGCGCGCCCCGGTCGGAGCGCCCCGCGCGTGCGGGGCGGCCGGCGGCGTCCACGCCCCCCGCACCGTGCCCGCGCGCCCTCCGACGCGGCGAGCAGCCTCTGCGGTCGGGACGAAAAAAAAGCCCCGCTGTCGCGGGGCCTTCCTGAAACCGTGGTGCCCAGAAGAGGACTCGAACCTCCACACCATCGCTGGCGCTAGGACCTGAACCTAGTGCGTCTACCAATTCCGCCATCTGGGCACTGCAGCGGTGCGTGTCGCAACGCTGCAGAGCCCTGGATCATAACACAATGAAGAGACCCGTCAAATCGTGAGCAAGGCCTGGACCCCCCCGACCCGGGAAGAGATCCTGGACGCGCTCCGCGCCGCCGATACGCCGCTCACGCCGAAGGAACTCGGCGACCGGCTCGGCGTGCCCCCGCGTCACACCGACGCACTCGAGCAGCGCATCGTCGCGATGGAACGCGACGGCCAGCTGCTCCCCAACCGCAAGGGCGCGCTGATGCTGGCCAGCCGCCTGGACCTCGTCGCCGGCCGCATCGTCGGCCACCGCGACGGCTTCGGCTTCCTGGTGCCCGACGCCGGCGGGCCGGATCTGTTCCTCGCGCCGCGCGAGATGCAGAAGGTCATGCACGGCGACCATGTGCTCGCCAAGCGCACCGGCTTCGACCACCGCGGCAAGCCCGAGGGTTCGATCGTCGAGGTCACCGACCGCGGGCACCGCCGGCTGGTCGGACGCCTGGTGCTCGAACGCGGCGTGACCGTGGTCGTGCCCGAGGACCAGCGGATCAAGCACGACATCCTGATCGCCCCCGGCGACGCCGCGAAGGCGCAGCCCGGGCAGGTGGTCACCGTCGAGATCGTCCAGCCCCCGAACGGCCACACGCCGCCGATGGGCCGCGTGGTCGAGGTGCTCGGCGCGATCGACGACCCCGGCATGGAGATCGAGATCGCGGTCCGCAAGTTCGACGTGCCGCACGAGTTCTCCGAGGCCGCGCTCGCGCAGGCGGCCAAGCTGCCGGCGCAGGTGAGGGCGGCCGACCTGAAGCGCCGCGTGGACCTTCGCGACGTGCCGCTGGTGACCATCGACGGCGAGGACGCGCGCGACTTCGACGACGCCGTCTACTGCGAGCCGCTCGAGACCTCGGGCCGGCGCGCCGGCGGCTGGCGGCTGCTGGTCGCGATCGCCGACGTCGCGCACTACGTCGACCACGGCGGCGCGCTCGACACCGACGGGCTCGAGCGCTCGACCTCGGTCTATTTCCCGCGCCGGGTCATCCCGATGCTGCCGGAGAAGCTGTCGAACGGGCTGTGCTCGCTGAACCCCGCGGTCGACCGGCTGGTGCTGGTGGCCGACATGGTGATCACCGCGCGCGGCCAGGTGAAGGCCTACCAGTTCTACGAAGCGGTGATGCACTCGGCCGCGCGCCTCACCTACGACGAGGTCTGGTCGATCCTGTCGGGTCGCGACCCGGCGGCGGCCCGCGCGCGCGCGCCGCTGGTGCCGCACCTGCAGAACCTCTACGACCTGTTCCGCGCGCTGGTGAAGGCGCGCGGCGTGCGCGGCGCGATGGACTTCGAGACGACCGAGACCAAGATCGTCTGCGACGTCGCGGGGCGCATCGAGAAGATCGTGGCGCGCACCCGCAACGACGCGCACAAGCTGATCGAGGAGTGCATGCTGGCGGCGAACACCTGCGCGGCGGACTTCGTCGCGCGGTGCAAGCATCCCTCGCTCTATCGCATCCACGAGGGGCCGACCCCCGAGCGGCTCGCGCTGCTGCGCGAGTTCCTGCAGGGCGTGGGGCTGCAGCTGGGCGGCGGCGAGGACCCGAGCCCGGCCGACTACGCGGCGCTCGCGGTGCAGATCGCGCCGCGTCCCGACGCGGGCCTGCTGCAGACGATGCTGCTGCGCTCGATGCAGCAGGCGATCTACTCGCCGTACAACGTCGGTCACTTCGGCCTGTCGTACGAGGCCTATGCGCACTTCACGTCGCCGATCCGCCGCTATCCCGATCTGCTGACGCACCGCGTGATCAAGGCGCTGCTGCGCGGCGAGCGCTACGCGCCGCCGGCACCCACCGGCGAGGTGCCGACGCCCCCGGGCGGACGCGGTCGCAAGCCGTCGACGCCGTCGGCCAAGGCCGTGGCCCGCGCCGAGGATCGCGCCGAGGAGCGCACGCGGATGAGCGGCGCGCAGCGCGACGAGATCGACCGCTGGGAGCGGCTGGGCCTCGTCTGCTCGGCCAACGAACGGCGTGCCGACGACGCCTCGCGCGACGTCGAGGCCTGGCTGAAGTGCCAGTACATGCGCGAGCGGGTCGGCGAGCAGTTCCGCGGCCGCGTGACCGGCGTCGCGCCCTTCGGCCTGTTCGTCACGCTCAACGACCTGTTCGTCGAGGGGCTGGTGCACGTCTCCGAGCTGGGCAGCGAGTATTTCCAGTACATCGAGGCGCAGCACGAGCTGCGCGGCGAACGCACCGGGCGACGTTTCCGCCTCACCGACGAGCTCGACGTGCAGGTCTCGCGGGTGGACCTCGAGGCGCGGCGCATCGAGTTCCGGATGGTCCGTACCGAGGGGCCGCGGATCGAGCCGCGCGCACCCCGCGTGCCGAGCGCGGCCGAGCTCGGGCCGGACCCGGCCCCCGATCGCGCGGGCCGCAAGGCGGCGCCGGCCAAGTCCGAGCAGGTCAGCCGGGCGCGCGCCGAGCGCCAGGCCGCCAAGCGTCGCGGCGGCGCGCCCAAGCCCGAGCCGCGCGGCGGCAAGCGTCGGCGGAGGCGCTGAGGTGCTGGTCTTCGGCTTCCATTCGGTCACCTCGCGGCTGCGCCAGCAGGCCGCGTCGGTGAAGGAGCTCTATGTCGATGCACGGCGCGAGGACGGCCGGATGCGCGAGCTGCTCGCGGCCGCCGCGAAGGCCGGCATCGAGGCGCGCAAGGTCGACGCAGGGCGGCTGGACAAGCTCTGCCCGAACCGGCGCCACCAGGGCGTGGTCGCGATCGTCGAGGCACGGCCGCCGTCGGTGACCTTCGACGCGCTGCTCGACGGCATCGACGGCCCGCCGCTGCTGCTGCTGCTCGACGGCGTGACCGACCCGCGCAATCTCGGCGCCTGCCTGCGCGTGGCCGACGGCGCGGGCGCACACGCGGTGATCGCCCCGAAGGACCACGCCTGCCCGCTGAACGACGCGGCGATCCAGACCTCGAGCGGCGCGGCCGACAGCGTGCCCTACGTGATGGTGACCAACCTCGCGCGGACCATCGACGACCTGCAGGAGCGCGGCATCACCGTGCTCGGCACGGCGGACCAGGCCGACGCCACGCTGTGGACGGTCGACATCCCGCCGGCGATCGCCTGGGTCCTCGGCGCCGAGGGCGTGGGCCTGCGGCGGCTCACGAAGGAGCGCTGCGACGCGCTGGTGTCGATCCCGATGGCGGGCCAGGTCTCGAGCCTGAACGTCTCGGTGGCGGCGGGCGTGGTGCTCTACGAGACGGTGCGTCGGACGCGGTCCGGCGCGTCGGCGTGACCGGCGGCGCGGACGCGGTGCTCGACCCCGACGCGCTCGCCCGTGCCCGCGCCGTGCTGGCCGCCGCCGACCGTCTCGTCGTCTTCACCGGGGCCGGCGTGTCCGCCGAGAGCGGCATCCCGACCTTCCGCGACGCGCTCACCGGCCACTGGTCGAAGCACGATCCGATGCGGCTCGCGACCGAGGAGGGCTTCCGCGCCGACCCCGCGCTCGTCTGGCGCTGGTACGCCGAACGTCGGACCGGCGTCGCGCGGGCGCGGCCGAACGCCGCGCACTTCGCGATCGCCGAGGCCGCCGCCGCGGGCCGCGCGATCTCGGTGGTCACGCAGAACGTCGACGGACTGCACCAGCGGGCGGGCAGCCGCGACGTGATCGAGCTGCACGGCAGCATCGTGCGCGCCCGCTGCCTCGCGGGCTGCGGCCCGGCGCCCGAGGGCTGGGAACGCGACGCGCGCGTGCCGCCGCCATGCCCGCGCTGCGGCG
>JBAXJZ010000173.1:0-8183 GCA_037137595.1 Burkholderiales bacterium
GCCCGTGGCCGTAGGGCCAGATGCCGGACAGCGCGCGGAACAGCGTGCTCTTGCCGCTGCCCGACGGGCCGGTGAGCAGCAGCCGTTCGCCCGGTTCCACGCGCAGCGTCGCCTGCGCGACGATCGGCGCGCCGCGCGGCGTGTCGAGCTCCACGCCGTGCAGCGCCGGCACCGCGCCGGGCTCGGCGTGCAGCAGCCGGTCGCCCGAGGCGCGCAGCTCGGCGAGCGCGTCGTCGAAGGTGAGCAGCCGGTCGGTGGTCGCCTTCCAGACCGCGAGCTCGGCGTAGGCCGACACGAACCACGACAGCGAGCCCTGCACCTGCCCGAACGCGTTCGAGATCTGCATCACGTCGCCGAGCTTGAGCGGGCCGTTGAAGTAGCGCGGCGCGGCGACGACGAACGGGAAGATCACCGCGAGCTGCCCGTAGAAGCTCTGCGCCCAGATCAGCCGCTTCTGCGCGCGCACCAGCGCCCAGTAGTTCGCGACGACCTTCGCGAAGCGCCCGACGACCGACGCGCGCTCGGGCGGCTCGCCGCGGTAGAGCGCGATGCTCTCGGCGTGCTCGCGCACGCGCACCAGCCCGTAGCGGAAGTCGGCCTCGAAGCGCTGCTGCGCGAAGTTCAGCGGGATCAGCCGCCGGCCGATCAGGTGCGACAGCACGCTGCCCGCGACCGCGTAGAGCAGCGCGACCCAGACCATGTAGCCCGGGATCGTGACCTCGGTGCCGAAGAGCGCGAGGGTGAGCGGCCCGGAGACCACCCAGAGGATCGCGACGAAGGAGGCGAGCGTCACCACCGAGTTCAGCAGGCCCATCGTCAGCGACACCGTCGACTCGGTAAACAGCCGGACGTCCTCGGCGATCCGCTGGTCCGGGTTGTCGGTGTGCGTGCCGCCGAGTTCGATCCGGTAGTAGGCGCGCTGCGACAGCCAGCCGTCGACGTAGCGCTCGGTGAGCCAGGTCCGCCATCGCAGCTCGAAGAGCTGCGTGAGGTAGAACTTGTAGACCGCCACCAGGATGAACGCGAACGCCAGCCCCGCGAAGCGCCAGAGCTGCCGCGTGAACTCGGCGTAGTCCTTGTTCTCGAGCGCGTTGTAGAAGTCGCGCTGGAAGTCGTTGATCAGCACGTCGACGTAGACGGTGACCAGGTTCAGCGCGACGACCACGGCGAGCAGGGTGATCGCCTGCGCGCGGCGCTCGCTCGCGAAGTAGGGCTTCACCAGTCCCCAGGCGCGCCGGGCGAACGGTCCGGTGGGGCGCTGGGCGGGGGCGAGGTCGTCGTCGGTGAGGGACGCGGCGGGCATCGGGGCGGCTCCGGGGCTCGGGGAAGGGCGGGCGGCGCGCGCCGCACCGTGTCGGGGCGGGCGTCGCGGCGATCAGGGTAACCGGCCGCGGCGCGGGTTGTCCGGCATGGAAGGGGCCGGTATCCTCGACCGATCCCCATAACGATGCGGCGCCGACCGGATGCCGCCCAGGAGAGGACCCCTCATGGACCGCAGACAGTTCACCGGCGCCGCGCTCGGCGCGCTGGGTGTGGCCGCATGGCCGCGTCTGGCCGACGCCCAGCAGATCGGCACGCTGAGGATGCTGATTCCCGCCAACCCCGGCGGCGGCTGGGACCAGACCGGCCGCGCGCTCGCCGCGGCGATGCAGTCGGCCAAGTCCGTCGGCTCCGTGCAGTTCGACAACAAGGGCGGCGCCGCCGGCACGATCGGCCTCGCGCAGTTCGTCAACGCCGCCAAGGGCGACCCGAACACGCTGATGATGGGCGGCATGGTGATGGTCGGCGGCATCGCGCTCGCGAAATCGCCGGTCGACCTGTCGATGGTCACGCCGGTCGCGCGGCTCACCACCGAGTACGAGGTCATCGTCGTGCCGGCGAGCTCGCCGCACAAGACCCTCGGTGACCTGGTCAAGGCCTTCAAGGCCGACCCCGGCAAGATCTCGTGGGGCGGCGGCTCGGCCGGCGGGACCGACCACATCCTGGTCGGCCTGATCGCCAAGGCGGTCGGCGCGGATCCGTCGAAGATCAACTACGTGCCCTTCAAGGGCGGCGGCGAGGCGATCACCGCGATCATCGGCGGCCACGTGAGCGCCGGCGTCTCCGGGCTGGGCGAGTTCGCCGAGCAGATCAGGTCGGGCCGGCTGCGTGCGCTCGCGGTGTCGAGCACGAAGGCGATCGACGGCATCGCGTCGCTGAAGGAGCAGGGCATCGACGTCGAGCTCGGCAATTGGCGCGGCATCTTCGCCGCGCCCGGCATCACGCCCGCGCAGCGCGACACGCTGGTGGCGGCGGTGAAGGCCGGCACCGAGTCGCCGGCGTGGAAGGACACGCTGCAGAAGTACGGCTGGGAAGCCGCCTTCCTGCCGGGCGACGAGTACCGCAAGTTCGTCGATGCCGACGTCAAGCGGATCACCGCGATCATCGACTCGCTGGGCCTGCGCAAGTAAACGAGGAGGCCGCCATGGCCGCACGACCCGGCGTCAAGCGCGCCGAGCTGATCGTCTCGCTCGGCGTGCTCGCGCTGGGCCTGTGCGCCGCCGTGATCGCCTGGTCGCTGCCCGAGGGCGGCGGCTACGCGCGGATCGGCCCGAACTTCGTCCCGAAGCTGGTGTCCGGCGGCCTCGTGCTGCTGGCCGGCTGGCTGCTCCGGGAGACCTTCACCGGCGGCTGGCGCGTCGCCGAGCCGGACGACCCCGCCGAGCGCGGCGAGCATGCGTTCGTGCCCTCGGCCTTCGTCTGGGTCGCCGTCGGCCTGGTCGCGCAGATGCTGCTGGTGCAGCGCGCCGGCTTCCCGATCGCCGCGGCCGCGCTCTTCGGCTGCGTGGCGCGCGGCTTCGGCAGCCGCCGGCCGCTGCGCGACACGCTGATCGGCTTCGCGATCGGGATCGGCGTCTTCCTGTTCTTCGTCCGGTTCCTCAACGTCAATCTGCCGGCGGGCGTGCTGCTGCCGGTCCTGGGCACGGCGGGCACATGACCGAGACCTTCTCCGCACTGATGTCCGGATTCGCGGTCGCGCTGCAGCCCGCCAACCTGCTGTGGGGCCTGCTCGGCGTGACGCTGGGCACCGCCGTCGGCGTGCTGCCGGGCGTGGGGCCGGCGCTCACCGTCGCGATGCTGCTGCCGCTGACCGTGAAGCTCGACGCCACCGGCGCGCTGATCATGTTCGCCGGCATCTACTACGGCGCGATGTACGGCGGCTCGACCACCACGATCCTGCTCAACACGCCGGGCGAGTCCTCGTCGATCGCGACCGCGCTCGAGGGCAACCGGATGGCGCGCAACGGCCGTGCCGGCCCGGCGCTGTCGACCGCCGCGATCGGCTCGTTCGTCGCGGGCACCATCGCGACCGTGCTGCTCACCGTGCTCGCGCCGGTGGTGGTCGAGCTCGCGCTGAAGTTCGGGCCGGCCGAGTACTTCGCGCTGATGGTGTTCGCCTTCGTCACGGTGGCCGCCGTGCTCGGCAGCTCGACGGTGCGCGGGCTCACCGCGCTGTTCGTCGGCCTCCTGCTCGGGCTGGTGGGCATCGACGAGGCCACCGGCCAGATGCGCTTCACCTTCGGCGTGCCCGAACTGCTCGACGGCGTCGATGTCGTCGTGCTGGCGGTGGGCCTGTTCGCGGTCGGCGAGACGCTCTACGTCGCCGCCTACCAGAGCCGGCTGTCGGAGAAGCTCGAATCGCTGTCCGGATCGCTGTGGATGAGCCGCGACGACTGGAAGCGCTCCTGGCCCGCATGGCTGCGCGCCACCGCGATCGGCTTTCCGTTCGGCACGATCCCCGCGGGCGGCGCGGAGATTCCCACCTTCCTGTCTTACGCGCTCGAGAAGAAGCTCTCGAAGCATCCCGAGGAGTTCGGCCACGGCGCCATCGAGGGCGTGGCCGGGCCGGAGGCCGCGAACAACGCCTCCTCCACCGGCGTGCTGGTGCCGCTTCTCACGCTGGGCATCCCCACGTCGGCCACCGCGGCGATCCTGCTGGCGGCCTTCCAGAACTACGGCATCCAGCCCGGGCCGCTGCTCTTCCAGACGCAGGGGCCGCTGGTCTGGGGTCTGATCGCCAGCCTCTACGTGGGCAACGTGCTGCTGCTCGTGCTCAACCTGCCGCTGGTGGGCCTGTGGGTGCGCGTGCTGCAGATCCCGAAGCCGATGCTCTATTCGGGCATCCTGCTGTTCGCGACGCTGGGCGCGTACTCGCTGCACCAGTCGGTGGTGGACCTCGCCACCCTCGCGGTCTTCGGCCTGCTCGGCTTCACGATGCGCCGATTCGGCTTCCCGGTGGCGCCGGCCGTCATCGGCCTGATCCTCGGGCCGCTCGCCGAGGCGCAGTTCCGTCGCGCGCTGTCGATCAGCCAGGGCGACGTGTCGGTGTTCTTCACGCAGCCCATCTCGGCCGGGCTGCTCGCGCTGACGGGGCTGCTGATCGTCGGGCCGTGGATCTGGCGGTGGCGGTCGAGGCGGGGGGCCGCCGCGGCCTGACGCGACACGCCGTCGGGCGCGCCCCGATGCGCCGCCGCGTCGGGCGCGCCCAGATGCCGGAGCGATCGATCGCGAGACCGGATCGATCCCGCTCCGGGGCGGACCTCAGGGGTTCATGGCGGGCCGCAGCAGGCCGCCGGCTCCCTGGATGAGGGTCCAGGTCAGGCCGGCCGCGGCGGCGCCGTAGTCGAGGAGCTTGTCGGGCGCCAGCATGCCCCTGACCGTGCTCTCGACCGCGCCCCAGGCATTCTGGACCTGCCTGAACGGCGAGCCGTCGTTGTTGCAGGTCACGGCGTCGCGATTGCTCAGGAACTGCGAGGCCGCCGCCAGCGACGCCTCCCAGGCCGCCAGCGGCATCAGGCCCTGCTTGCCGAGATTGACCATGAACTGGCCGTCCTTCGCGACGAGCCTGGCTTGGAACCCGACTCCGGTGGCGAGCCGCGACAGGCTCCCCGGATCGTTGCGCGTCGACAGCTGGAGCGGTCCTTGCGGCACGGGCTTGTCGCAGCGCGGGCTCTGGATGATTCCCGCGTTGAGCGTACCGACGGGAATCTCCTTGCCCGGACTGGCCAGGGAGGCCTTCTGCGCGTTCATGACGTCGGACGTCGAGATCCGGCCGTTGTAGAAGTAGCCCCACCCTTTGTGCATCTCGGTCACCCCGAGCCCGCCCTGCCAGGTGTTCGTGTTGAAGTTGTAGGCACCGACGACCTTCAGCTGACCGAGCGTGCCGAGGGCCTTGCCGACCAGCGGAGCGGGAAAGCTGCCCGTGCTCGAGACGAAGGCCGTCTTCGGGCCCGGGAAGTAGACGCCGAGACCGGCGCCCCACCCCTTCAGATCGAGCGTGTGATTCGTGCCGGGAACGGTGAGCGCGTCGTTCTTCTGTGCGCCGAGCTTCAGCCCGACGAAGACGCTGCCGACCGGCGGATCCGGCACGGTGCCCTGAGCGACGTTCTTCGGGAGGGTCGACGTGGCGCCGACCGGATGGGTCGAGGGCGACGGCGTGGGTGAAGGCTGCGGCCTCGCCGCGTTCGCCTGCGCGATCTGCAGCTGGATCGCGTGCGGCGGGTTCCCGAAGATCTCGAACATCGAGCGCGCACGCGCGCCGGGCGCGGGCGCCGCGGGCGCCTCCGGTTCATCCGCCCAGCCGCCTCGCGCGGTGCCGAGGGCGTCGCCCGGTTGTTCGATCTCGTCGTGGATCCAGCGAGGGCCGACCGAATCCGGGATCAAGGGGGCCAAGGTGGTCATGCTGCGTCATCCTGGTGGTTCGCCGCCCAACGTCGAATGCGCGCATGTGTCGGTGTCCGTACGGGGAGATCCTGCGCCGACCATAGGGCGCCTGCTAGCTGGGGTCGACCCGATATGGGGTTGACCCCAGTGGCGGTCCGGCCGCGTGCGCGGCGCGCGCAATGAAAAACGCCCGGCATCGCTGCCGGGCGTCTTCCTTCCCCGCGACGCCGCCGCCGTCCTGCGACGACCGCGGCGCCGTCCGGCGAGCACCGATCAGCCGGCGCGCGCCACCGTCGTCAGGGCCTGGCTGGCCGAGTTCTGGACGGTCATGCCGGTCTGCGCGGTGATCTGCAGCTGCTGCGCCGAGGCGGTGAGCATCTGCTGCCAGTACGCCGCACCCTGGTCGGCGGCCTTGACGCACGCCTCGTTCGGCACGTAGCCGCCCTTGCCGCCGTTGGCCTTGGCGTCGTAGGTGTAGTTCTTGATGTCCCCCATGATCTTCATGTTGGCATCGTCGCCGCCCATCGCCTTGACCTTGTCGCAGTACTTCTGGCACTCCTCGAGGGTCGTGAAGCAGGTCGTGCTCTTGATCTCGTAGCACGTCTGCAGCTTCGTGTAGATCGCGCTCATCGTGTCGATCTGGCGGGTCAGGCCTTCGGCGAACACGCTCGCCAGCGCCTCGAGCCACGAGAAGCAGGGCTTGCGCGGCGCGCAGTGGTCGGCCGGCGGGCAGACCGGCGGCGGGGTGCAGGGCTTCTCGATGAGCTTCTTCTGGTCCGCGTACGAGATCTGCGTCGGATCGCCCGCGACGATCTTGGTCCGGTTGCCGTCGTTCTGGTCGACGACGCCGCCGGTCTCGTCCATCCAGCCGCCCTTCGGGTTCTCGTGGACGGTCAGCTTGCCGTCCCAGACCGCACGGTCGAGCGCGCGGCCGTTCAGGCCCTTCTCGATCGTGAAGTCGCCGAGCTTGTTCTGCGACAGGCCGTCGACGATCAGCGACTTCTCGCCCTTGGTGACCACGACGTTGTTCGCCAGGGTCATGCCGGGATTGCCCTTCCACGGCTCGGTGTTGATCGTGATCTTCGTGCCGTCTTTCAGCTGGAACGAGGTCGTGCCGTAGAAGTCGAAGTCGTTCTTGCCGTCGGCCTTGAAGTCGACGTGCGGGTCGCCCCAGATGCGGGTCTTCTCGCCGCAGGGCTTGATGATGAAGATCTCGGAGTGCTTCTCGTTGAACTCGAGGGAGTAGCCGCCGTCGAGCTTGACGCGGGTCTTGTCGCCTTCCTTGCAGATCTCCCAGTTGTTCGTGACGCAGCCGTTGACGGGCGGCTTGCCGGCGGTCTCGCCGAAGTCGCAGGCCTGGAACCAGCGGAACTGCTGGGGGGTGCAAACGTTGGTGGAGCAGGTCATGGTGGTCATCCACTCGGGTCGAAGCCGCGGCTGCGGCGATGGACGCAGTTGACCACCGGCTCGTTGCGGCCGACAGCTAGGACGTGCGAGAGATCGGGTCGACCCTAGGCCCCGGAGACCACGTGATCTAGGGTCGACCCCAGGTCCGTGACGACTTAGGATCTAGGGTCGACCCTAGGTCCGGGCCGACTTAGGCGAGATGCGACCTGGGGAACGGAAAAAAAGTCGCTTCCAAGAGGTCGGAGTCGACGGACGGTCGATTGCGGTGGTTCGGACGGTTATGACACACTCGGCCCGCCGATCCGCTCGGGACTAAGCCCGGCACGATCCAGACACCCTTCGACGGAGCCCCAGATGAGCAACGCGACCACCCCGGTCACCAACGCCTCGGTCAGCCTGCGCGCCGCCGTCGGCACCGGCACTTCCGATGCCAGCCGCAAGTCCTGGTTCCAGGCGCTCGCCGACGCCTGGGGCAACTCGCTCGACAACCAGGCCGCCAAGATCACCGAGCTGTCGAACAGCATCGGGCCGGGCAAGACCAACGGCGAGGATCCGGCGATGCTCGTGAACCTCACCACCGAGTCGATGCGCATGCAGTTCCTCGCGAACAGCTCGTCGACCTCGCTGAACTCGTCGGGCCAGGCGCTCGAGACCACCGCCCGGAAGCAATGAGCCTGTCTCCGATCGCGTCCGTCGGCGCGGTCCACGCCGCGTCGGGTATCGCGTCGTCGCAGGCGCTCGTCCCCGCGGGCGGTGCGTCGGCCGCGGGTGGCGCGTCGGCAAGCGGCGGCGCGTCCGCGCCGCTCGGCTACGGCGCCACGCTCGGTCCGACCGCCGGCTTCGAGGCCGCACTCGCCCGCGCGTCCGCGCCGCAGGCGGCCGGCACGAAGGCCGCGGACTCGGGCATGCTGCGGTCGCTGGTCAAGCCGCTCGACCAGATGGACGACCGCGCGGCCAGCATCGCGAGCAAGGCCGCGCAGTTCGTCTCCGGGACCGAGATGACCCCGGGCGACATGATCATGATGACGGTCCGCTGCCAGGAATTCATGTTCCAGTGCCAGCTGACCTCGAAC
>JBAXJZ010000174.1:0-8150 GCA_037137595.1 Burkholderiales bacterium
GTCGCCGCGCTGGCCGGCGTGGCCTTCCAGCGCGGCCTCGAGAAGCCGGCGACCCCGCTCACGCAGGAAGCCTTCGACGCGGCGGTGATCCGCACGCTCGAGACCCAGCCGCTGCCCTCGCAGGCCGCGAAGGCCTGGGAGGTGATCCGTCCCTCGCTGGTCCGCGTGCGTCGCATCGGCCCGCCCGGCAAGGACGGCTCGCCGGGCGAGGACATCGGCGTGGGCAGCGGCGTGGTCGTCGTCGAGACCGGACTGATCCTCACCAACCTGCACGTGGTGGCCGGCGCCGATTCGGTGAAGGTCGTGTTCGCCGACGGCCTCGTCTCCGATGCCGTCGTGGTCCAGGCCCAGCCCGAGCAGGACCTCGCGGTGCTGCAGGCGAAGACCTTGCCCGACGACCTCGTGCCGGCGACGCTCAAGTCCACCGCCGACGTGCGCCCGGGCGATGTCGTGGTCGCGGCGGGCTTTCCGTTCGGCATCGGGCCCTCGGTCACCGCGGGCGTGGTCTCGGGGCTGAAGCGCGAGTTCCGCTCGCCCGAGGGCCAGCGGATGCTGACCAACCTGATCCAGTTCGACGCGGCCGTGAACCCCGGCAGCTCCGGCGGCCCGCTGATGACACCCGAGGGCGAGGTGATCGGCATCGTGACCGCGGTGCTGAACCCCACCGAGCAGCGCGTCTTCGTCGGCATCGGCTTCGCGGTCCCGATAGAGGCCGCCGCGTCCGGCGCCGGCATGTCGCCGTTCTGAACCCGCTTGCACCGTCCCAGCCCTTCCACCGAGTTCCCACCGAGGCGCCCCGCATGAGCGACACCCCGACGACCGGCAACGAGGTCTCCGCGCTGATGGAGCGCATCCTGTTCGAGGTCAAGCGCGTCGTGGTCGGCCAGGACCACTTCCTCGAGCGCGTGCTCGTCGCGATCCTCGCGCAGGGCCATCTGCTGGTGGAGGGCGTGCCCGGTCTGGCGAAGACGCTGACCGTGAAGACGCTGGCCACGACGATCCAGGGCCAGTTCAAGCGGATCCAGTTCACGCCGGACCTGGTGCCCTCGGACCTCGTGGGCACGCGGATCTACAGCCAGAAGACCGGCGAGTTCAGCACGTCGCTGGGCCCGGTCTTCACGAACCTGCTGCTGGCCGACGAGATCAACCGCGCGCCAGCCAAGGTGCAGAGCGCGCTGCTCGAGGTGATGCAGGAGCGGCAGGTCACGATCGCGGGCGAGACGCACCGCGTGCCCGATCCGTTCCTCGTGATGGCCACCCAGAACCCGATCGAGACCGAAGGCACCTATCCGCTGCCGGAGGCGCAGGTCGACCGGTTCATGATGAAGGTGCTGGTGGGCTATCCGACCGAGGAGGAGGAGTTCGTGATCGTCGAGCGCGTGACCGGCGCGGCGATCTCGGTCGCCTCGGTGGCCACCACCGAGCAGCTGTCGCAGCTGCAGCGCGAATGCCGGCGCAGCTATGTCGATCCGTCGCTGATGCAGTACGCGGTGAAGCTGGTCGCCGCGACCCGCGACCCCGCGAAGCACGGCCTCGGCGACCTCGGCCGCTTCCTCACCTACGGCGCGAGCCCGCGCGCGTCGATCTCGCTGGTCGAGGGCGCACGCGCGCTGGCCTTCCTGCGCGGCCGGCGCTACGCGCTGCCGGAGGACGTGGCCGACATCGCACCCGACGTCCTCAGGCACCGGCTGGTGCTGTCGTACGAAGCGCTCGCCGAGGGCCTGAGCGCCGACCGGATCGTGCAGAAGATCATGCAGGCGGTTCCCCAGCCCGCGCGGCCGCTGCAGACGCACGTCGAGATCGATGCGCGATCCTGAAGCCCTGCTGCGCCGCCTCGAGTGGACGGTGGTCCGTCGGCTCGACGGCCAGCTCCATGGCGACTACCGGACGCTGTTCCGCGGCTTCGGGCTCGACCTCGCCGACCTGCGGGAGTACCAGTTCCACGACGACGTCCGGCGCATCGACTGGAACGTCACCGCCCGGCTGCAGACGCCCTACGTCCGCCAGTACCACGAGGACCGCGAGGTGGCCGCCTGGTTCCTCGTCGACCTGTCGGGCTCGGTGGGCTTCGGCTCGTCCGGGCGCAGCAAGCGGGAGGTGGCGACCGAGTTCGTAGGCAGCGTCGCGCGGCTGCTGGTGCGCCACGGCAACGCGGTGGGCGCGATGGTCTACGGCGATCGCGTCGACACGGTGATCCCGGCCCGGACCGGCCGCCGGCACCTGCTGCACATCGTCTCGCGGATCGACCAGCGGCCGGCCGACGCGCCCGTCTCCGGACGGCCGACCGAACTCGGCGTGCTGCTGGGCGCGGCCGCCGAGGCGATCCGTCGCCGTTCGCTGGTCTTCGTGGTCTCGGACTTCATCAGCGAGCCGGGCTGGGAGCGGCCGCTCTCCCGGCTCGCGCTGCGCCACGAGGTGGTGGGCATCCGCGTCCACGATCCGCTCGAATCGAAGCTGCCCGACCTCGGGCTGATGGTGATGCAGGACGCCGAGACCGGCGAGCAGCTGTTCGTCGACACCCACGACCGCGGCTTCCGCGCACGTTTCGAGCAGGCGGCCGCGCGGCGCGAGGCCTCGCTGCGCCGTTCGCTGGCGCAGGCCGGCGTCGACACGCTCGAGGTCTCGACGGCCGACGACCTCGCCGAGGCCGTGATGCGCTTCGCCGACCTGCGCAAGCAGCGCAGCCGCCTGGCGGGCGGCGGCGGCATGCCCGGGCACCTGTCGGCGGCGGGGAGCCCGCGGTGAGCTTCGTCTGGCCGCAGATGCTGTGGGGGCTGCTCGCGGTGCCGCTGCTGGGCGCCGCCTACCTGGCCTGGGTCCGTCGGCGCACGGCGCGGCGGGCGGCGCTCGGCGGCCTGACGCAGTCCGTGGGGCCGGGCCGCGGTCGCTGGCGCCACCTGCCCCCCGCCCTCTTCCTCGTGGCGATCGCGCTGCTGCTGGTCTCGCTCGGGCGGCCGGCCGCGGTGGTGACGCTGCCGGCGCAGCACGAGGTGGTCGTGCTCGCGATCGACGTGTCCGGCAGCATGCGCGCCACCGACGTGAAGCCGAACCGGCTCGCGGCCTCGCAGGTCGCCGCACGCGCCTTCGTCGAGGCGCAGCCGCGGACCACGCGGATCGGCATCGTGAGCTTCGCCGGCACGGCGTCCCTGGTTCAGCCGCCGACCGAGAACCGCGAGGACGTGCTGCAGGCGATCGAGCGGCTGCAGCCGCAGCGCGGCACGGCGATCGGCAGCGCGATCGTGGTCTCCCTCGCGACGATCTTCCCGGGGACGGGCATCGACCTGAGGATGGTCGGCCAGCGGCCGGGCGGCTCGGGCAACGACGGCGCGACGCGCGAGCAGCGTCGCGACGCGGCCCGCGGTACCGGCCCCGACGGCAAGCCCTTCGAACCGGTGCCGCCGGGCTCGTACGACTCGGCGGTGATCGTGCTGCTGTCCGACGGCCAGTCGACGACCGGCCCCGATCCGGTGGCCGCCGCGAAGCTCGCCGCGGAGCGTGGCGTGCGGGTCTACACCGTGGGCATCGGCACCGCCAAGGGCGAGGTGCTGCGGACCGATGGCTGGTCGATGCGCGTCTCGCTCGACGAGTCGGGCCTGAAGACGGTGGCCGACCTCACGCGCGGCGAGTACTTCCTCGCCGACAGCGCGACCGAGCTGAAGCGGATCTACCAGTCGATGAACAGCCGCTTCGTGATGGAGAAGAAGGAGCTCGAGGTGGGCGCGATGTTCGCGGCCGCCGCCGCGCTGCTGGCGCTGCTCGGCGCGGGCCTGTCCGTCGCCTGGTACGGCCGGATCCTCTGACCGACCGCGTCGGGGGCCGCCGCGCGGCGGTCACGCGGCAGCCCCCTTCCCTCCCTCGACGGTTCGCCGGCGGCGGTCAGGCCGGCTCGGACTGCGGCGGATCGTCGAACCAGCGGTAGATCGCCGGCACGACCACCAGCGTGAGCAGCGTCGAGCTGATCAGGCCGTTGATCACCACGACCGCGAGCGGCCGCTGCACCTCCGAGCCCGGCCCGGTCGCGAACAGGAACGGGATCAGCGCGAGCGCGGCGACGGTCGCGGTCATCATCACCGGCCGGAACCGCATCGCCGCACCGACGATCGTCGCGTCGGCCACCGACATGCCCTGCGCGCGCAGGTCGCGGATGTAGCTGACGAGCACCACGCCGTTGAGCACCGCGATGCCCCAGAGCGCGATGAATCCGACCGACGCCGGCACGGACAGGTACTCGCCCGAGAAGAACATCCCGATCACCCCGCCCAGCGAGGCGAACGGCAGCACGAGGATGATCAGCGACGCCGTCTTCACCGAGCGGAACAGCAGGAACAGCAGGAAGAAGATCGCCGCGACGGTGATCGGCACGATCACCGACAGGTGCGACATCGCACGCTCCATGTTCTGGAACTGCCCGCCCCACTCGATCTGGTAGCCCGGCGGCATCGGCACCTCCGCCGCGATCCGCTGCTGCAGCTCGGCGACGTAGCCGCCGAGGTCGCGGCCGGCGACGTTGATCGCCACCACGACGCGGCGCTTGCCGAGATCGCGGCTGATCTGCGCCGGGCCCTCGGCGATCTCGATCTTCGCGAGCCGGAACATCGGGATCTGCGCGCCGTTGCGGCCGGTCACCACGAGGTTGCGGATCGCCTCGATGTCGTCGCGGTAGTCGCGCGGCAGGCGGACCACCGCGCCGAAGCGGCGCTCGCCCTCGAAGATCTCGGTCGCGACCCGGCCGCCGATGGCCATCTCGATCTGCTCGTTGATGTCCGAGACGTTGAGCCCGGCCCGGGCGATCGCCTGCCGGTCGATCGAGATCTGCAGGTACTGCTGGCCGGTGATCCGCTCGACCCGCAGGTCGCGCGAACCGGCGATGCCGCCCGCGACCTTCGCGATCGCGTCGGCCGTCTCCTTCAGCGTCTGCAGGTCGTCGCCGAAGACCTTGACCGCGATGTCCGCACGCACGCCGGTCACCATCTCGTTGACCCGCTGCGAGATCGGCTGCGCGAGCGCGATGGTCACGCCGGGCAGCACCTTCAGCTTCTCGCGGATCGCGTCGGCGATGTCGTCCTGGGTCCAGCCCGCGGGCCATTCGTCGCGCGGCTTGAGCGAGACGACCGGGGTCGACTCGTTCTGGGCCTGCGGATCCGCCGGCGATTCGCCGCGCCCGATGCCGGAGACGGCGGACTTCACGCCCGGCACCTCCATCACCAGCCGCATCGCCTCCATCTCCATCCGGACGGACTCCTCCAGCGAGATGTTGGGCGCCCGGGTGATGCCGGGCGTGATCGAGCCCTCCTTCATCTCCGGGATGAACGCCGTGCCGAGGAAGGGCAGCAGTGCGACCGAGACCGCGAGCAGCGCCAGCGAGGCGATGACCGTGGTCTTGGCGTTCGCCACCGCGCGGCGCAGCAGCGCGAGGTACGGCGCCTTCAGCCGGCGGACGAGCCAGGTGTCGTGCCCGTCGTCGAGCGAAGGGGCGGCGGTCGCCCCCTCGCCCGCGCCGGCGGCCACGCCATCGGCCGCGTCGCCGGGGCCCGCGACGCGCGCGCCCGCGACCGGGGCCGGGGCGTGCTTCGCCGGCTTGACCTTCAGCAGGTAGAACGACAGCACCGGCGTCAGCGTCAGCGACAGCACCAGCGAGAACGCCAGCGCGATCGCGATCGTGAACGCCAGCGGCGCGAACATCTTGCCTTCCATGCCGGTCAGGGTCATCAGCGGCAGGAAGACGAGGATGATCACGCCCACGCCGAAGATCACCGGCGTGGCCACCTCCATCACCGCGTCGACGACGATGCGCATGCGCGAGGCCCCGCTGTCGGCCTTGCGGGCGAGGTGCGCGAACGCGTTCTCGACGACGACGACCGAGCCGTCGACCATCAGGCCGATCGCGATCGCGAGGCCGCCGAGCGACATCAGGTTGGCCGAGATCCCCAGCCGGTTCATCGCCATGAAGGTGAGCAACGGCGTCAGCACCAGCGTGGCCACCACCACGAGCGACGAGCGGACGTCGCCCAGGAACAGCAGCAGCACGACGACGACCAGGACGATGCCCTCGATCAGCACCTTGCCGACCGTCCACAACGCCGAGTCGACCAGCTCCGAGCGGTCGTAGTACGGGACGATCTTCAGCCCGTCGGGGAGCACGCCCTTCGCGTTGATCTCGTCGACCCGCGCCTTGATGCGGCCCACCACCTCCTTCGCGTTGCCCGCGCGCAGCATCATCACGATGCCGCCCACCGACTCGGTGACGCCGTCCTTGACCACCGCGCCGACCCGCACGGCGGTGCCCAGGCGCACCTCGGCGACGTCGCGCAGGTAGACGGGCGTGCCGCCCGACTCCTTGACGACGATGCTCTCGATGTCGTCGACCGAGCGGATCAGGCCGATGCCGCGCACCAGGAACTGCTCGGCGTTCTGCGGCAGCACGCCGCCGCCGGAGTTCGCGTTGTTCTGACGGACCGACTCGAAGACCTGCTGGATCGACAGGCCGTGGTAGCGCAGCTTGTCGGGCGCGACCAGCACCTGGTACTGCTTCTCGTAGCCGCCCTGCGAGTTGATCTCCGCCACGCCGGGGATCGAGCGCAGCAGCGGACGCACGACCCAGTCCTGGATCGTCCGGCGCGCGGTGAGCTCGTCGGTGGTCAGCGCGCGGCCACGGTCGTCGGGCCGCTCGAGCGTGTACTGGTAGACCTCGCCCAGCGCGGTCGAGACCGGACCCAGCACCGGCACGATGCCCTCGGGCAGCCGGGTCTGCAGCTCGATCAGGCGCTCGGTCACCATCTGCCGAGCGAAGAACACGTCGGTCTTGTCGGTGAACACGAGCGTGATCAGCGACAGGCCCGGCCGGTTCAGCGATCGCATCTCCACCAGCCCGGGCAGGCCGGTCATGCCGATCTCGATCGGCACGGTCGCGAAGCGCTCCACCTCCTCGGGCGAGCGGCCGGGCGCCTCGGTCGCGATCTGGACCTGGACGTTGGTGACGTCGGGGAAGGCGTCGAGCGACAGCTTGCGTGCGGCCTGCAGGCCGAACGCGAGCAGGATCGCGGCGACGACCGCGACGATCAGGCGCTGCGCCAGCGCCCCTCGGACGATCGATTCGATCACGACCCCTCCAGCTCGGCGCGCTTGCGCTCGGTGTTGAGGTGGAAGCCGCCGTCGACGACGATGCGCTCGCCGCCCTTCAGCCCGGACTGCACGATGCGCATGCCGCCGGACTCGTCGGCCAGCGTCACGCGGGTGAGGCGGAAGCGCCCCTCGCCGGCCTGCACGAAGACGTGGTCCTGGTTGTTCTCGCGGACCACGGCCGAGGCCGGGACGACCAGCCGATCGACCGGCGTGGGCTCGATCGCGACGTTCGCGAGCATCGCCGGGCGCAGCATCCGCTTCGGATTCTCGACCTCGGTCCGGACGGTGACGGTCCGCGTCTCGGGATTGACGGTGTCGGCGATCCACGCGACCCGGCCGCGCAGCAGCTCGGGCGCGCCGGTCGCCTCGATGGTCACCGACTGGCCGGGCTGGACGCGGCCGACCTGCGACTCGGGCACCTGCGCGATCACCCAGACCCGCGACAGGTCCGCGACGACGAACAGCACGTCGGCGGGCTGCACGACCTGGCCCTTGTTGACGCGACGCTCCACGATCACGCCGTTGACGGTGCTGACCACCGACGAGATCGAGGTGATGGTACCGGTGGCGATGGTCTGTTCGATCGCGCCCGGGGCCATCCCCATCACGCGCAGCTGATCGGCCGCGGCGCGCTTCTCGACCTGCGCGACCTGAAGCTCGTTCTCGCGACGCTGCAGCTCGGCGCTGCCGATCACGTCGGCCGCCAGCAGCAGCTTCGCGCGATCGACGGCCTTGGACGCGAGTTCGCGCTGCGCGTTGGCCTTCAGATAGGCCAGCTGTGCCTGGCCGAGCTCGGCGCTGTTGAGCTGCGCGAGGACCTGGCCGGCGCGGACCGTCTGGCCCAGCGCCCCCTGGAGCTCGGTGACGCGGCCCGTCACGTTCGCGCCGATCCGGGCGACCGACTGTTCGTCGAAGTCGATGCGGCCGGCGACCTCGAGCGGTTCGCTCACCGGGCGGCGCTCGACGGTGGCGAGGACCAGGCGCTCGGCCAGCGTCTTGGGCGCGGCGACCAGCGCCGGGTCGGCGGG
>JBAXJZ010000175.1:0-8139 GCA_037137595.1 Burkholderiales bacterium
CCACCGCGAAGATCCGCTGCCCCGACGCACGCGCGGCCGCCACCACCGGCTCGATGTCGGCCACCTGCCCGTCGGTCACCAGCAGCACGTCGGCCTTCGAGCCGGTGCGCGCGCCGCGCAGCGAGAAGGTCGAGACCAGGGCCGCGTTCAGCTCGGTGCCGCCCATCGTCGCGTCGGTGGCGCCCACCTCGCGGTGCAGCCGCTCGAGCGTCGGCCCGTCGGCCGGCTGCAGCGCGTCGAGCACGTGCCGCACCGTCGAGCCGAAGCGGCTGAACGACACCCGGTCCGCCGGCCGCAGCGCCGCGAGCACCCGCTCCAGGCCGCGCCGCGCGGAGGCGATGCTGTCGCCGGCCATCGAGCCCGAGCAGTCCACCAGCAGCTTCAGGTCGAGCGCCGCGCGATCGCCGCCGTCGATCGCGGGGCAGAAGCTCGCCATCACCACGCAGCCCGCGCCGTCGGGCGCACGCAGCGCCCGCGCGGTGCCCATCGCCTGGGCGCCCCCCGCGAAGGCCAGCACGAAGTCGCGGTCCAGCCACGCGCGACCGTCGATCGACACCCGCGCACCGCCGTCCGGCCGCGCGGCCACCGCGATCGCGTGCGTGGGCGACTCGATCGGGCCCGCGGCCGCGGTCGCGTCCAGGTCCAGCGACAGCGTGAAGCCGTAGTCCGCCGAGAGACTCGCCGCCGTGGTGTCGTGCGGCCGCATGCCCGGCTGCGCGGCCATGTCGCCACAGCGCGGCGCGATGGTGGTGGGCACCGAGAGCCGCACCCGGCCCTGCTCCACCCGCAGCGGCTGCGCGTAGCGCAGCTCGATGTCCGCCGTCTCGCCGGGCTTCAGGTTGCCCAGGTCCACCGTGAAGAGCCCGTCCGGGCCCTTGCGCAGCCGGATCGGCGCGTCGCCCGCGGCCACCGCCTCCTCGTAGCGCGCGTCCGCCTCGGGCCGCGCGAGCACCGCGCCGTCGAGCCGCCGGCCTGCCAGCTCGGCCGACAGCCCCAGCAGCACCGCCCCCCAGGCGAGCGGGAAGGTGCAGACCCCCTCCAGCGTCTCGTCGGTGTCGTTGCGGAAGTGCTGCCGCACCGTCATCGACAGCAGCAGGCCGGCGACGCGGCCGCGGGCGTCGACGCGCTTGAGCGACATCGTGCGGCCGGCGGCCGTCGCGAGGACGGCGTGGGGTTCGTGGGTCATCGAGGGCTCCTTCTCGTTCCTGCGTGCTTCGTTCGGATCGGCGGGTGTCCGGGTCGGGCCCGGTTCGCCGGTCGGTTCCGGGTCGCGTCGCCGCCGCCGCGGATCCGCTGCAGCGAGACCGCGGCGTCGGCGAGCGACCGGATCCGCGACAGCGTGCCGAGGTGCGGGCTCAGGCGATGAGCCCCGCCCGACTCGCCCACCGGACGGTCGAGCAGGCCGATCCGGATGGGTGGACGCGCGGTCATCGACCGGTCACTGGAACCCCTCCCCTGATGCCTGTCGACGAGCCATTCGAACGAAGCTTGCGCTCACATCCGAACCCGATCCTCGGCCGGATCCATCCCCCGTGCCGCCTCGGCCACCGGGAACGCACACAGGTGCACCACCCGCCCGTCCGCCACCAGCGCGCCGCCGGCGACCCCGCCGTCGGCGAGCCGCCAGTCCTGCCCCTGGCCCACCGCCGCGTGCGACGAGGCGGCGGCGCGGGCGATCCGACCCAGGAAGCGGAGCACCTCGACGTGGACCGCACCGAGTCCGTCCGGACCGGGGGCGGGGCGTCCGGCCTCGGACGGCAGGGCCGTCCGGTCAGCGTCCTGCCGGCCGTGCGCCGCGGTCTGCTGCGCGTCGAGCGCATCCAGCGCGTAGCCGCGCAGCAGCTTGGGCAGGGCCTTCGCGAAGGTCCTCGGGTGGTCGAACAGGTCCAGGCCCGCCACCCGGCCGTCGATCACGAACACCGCGCCGCACTGGTCCGGCTGCGCCGGGATCGCGCCGACGAACCGTTCGAGCGCCTCGTGCCGGTCCTCGTAGAGCGCCGCCGCCGCGCCGGTGGCCGAGCGCACCCCCATCCGGGCCGACTTCTCGGCGATGCCCTGCCAGACCGCGCCCTGGTCGCCGCGCCGGTGCCCCTCGCGACGCATCGAGGCCGTGACGTCCGCCGCCTTGCGCGCGCGGCCGCTGGCGAAGTGCGTCCGCCCGCCGCTCGCGAACCGCGCCGACACCGACGACCAGCGCCCCGCCTCCACGCAGGACACGGGGATCTTCGTGACCGCGAGCGGGGGCGCCAGCACCGTGAGGTTGAGGATCCGGTTCTGCTTCGCGCCCACCAGCTCCTCGCCGTCGAGCAGCAGCACCGGCAGCCCGGCCAGGTTCGCGAGCGCGAGCTCCGGCACCGAGCCGCCCGCCCCCACCTCGGTGACCGCGACCCGGCCCGCGGCCATCGCGTCGTCCAGCAGCAGGTAGGGCGCCTCCTGCCGCTCGTCGTCCGCGAGGACCGGCAGCATCACGAGGGTGCGGTGCGCCAGCGGCGCGCCGAAGCGGCAGTCCGCGAGCCGCGCAGCGATCGGGCTGGGGGCGACGCCGCCGGGCGGGGTCGGCGGGGCGCGGCGGGGCTGCGGGGTCGGGATCGGGTGACGGGTCATGACGGGGCTCCTCGTGGACGTCCGGTCGGGATGACCGAACAAGTTGTATCGCCCAACTACAATAACTTGGGTTATACAACTTCTCAACCCCCGTCGACGCCTCCCCGCCCCCGCCATGCTCCGTTCCGCCCCAGCCCGCGCCGCCGCCGCCGGCACGCCCGTCGACCGCCCGTTCGTGACCGTCGACGTGGCGATCTTCGCGATCGTCGACGGCCGCCTGCAGGTGCTGCTGGTGAAGCGCGCGCGCGGCGAGCACGAGCCGCATCCGGGCCGCTGGGCGCTGCCCGGCGGCTTCGTCGACGTCGAGCGCGACGCCAGCCTCGACGCCTGCGCGCGCCGCAAGCTGAGGGAGAAGACCGGCGTGCACGAGGAGCACCTCGAGCAGCTGAAGACCGTGGGCGGCCCCCGCCGGGATCCCCGCGGCTGGTCCGTGACCACCGTCTACTTCGCGCTGATCCCCCGCGACCGCGCGGTGGTGGCCGGCGGCAACGCGTCGGATGCCGCGTGGTTCCCCGTCGAGGACGAGGCGCGCCCGCGTCCGCTCGCCTTCGACCACGACGCGCTGCTGCAGGCCGCGCTCGAGCGCCTGCGCGCGAAGGTGGAGTACACCGTGCTGCCCGCGGCGCTGCTGCCCGAGTCGTTCACCCTGCCCGAGCTGCAGCGCACCTTCGAGACCGTGCTCGGCCGCGAGCTCGACAAGTCCGCGTTCCGCACCCGCATGCTGTCCGCCGGCGTGATCGAGGAGACCGGCGAGATGCGCGCCGACACCCGCCGGCCCGCGGTGCTGTATCGGCTGAGCGCGACCCCGGCCCAGGCGATGCCGGGCACGTTCAGGAAACGCGAAGGCTGAGAGGAAACGCGAGGGCTGAGGCCGCGGTCGGCCCGCAGGCGCTGCCCGGTCAGCGCCCCTGTTCGGCGCAGCGCAGCACGTCCTGCGACGAGCCGCCGCGCTCCAGGCAGTGGCGCATGTCGCCCGAGGGCCGTTCACCCGGGGCACCGGTGCGGACCCTGGGGCGGTCCGATCCGCCCGCGGCGGCGCGCTCGCCCGGCTTCGTTCCGGCCGCCGCGCCGGCCTTCGCGGCCGGTGCGGCGGGCTGGACCGGGCCGAGGCCCACGGCGCGGGCCGTCGGCGTCGCGCGCCAGGCGTCGACCGTGGTGCGGACGGCGGGCACCGTGCTGCCCTCGACGTAGAGGCCCGCCACCGCGGCGACCGCCACGGCCACCGTGGCCAGCATCGCCGCGACGACGCGCGTGAGCGGGCCGGTGCGGGGCTTCGGGCGCGACGGCGCCGTCCGCCCGGACTTGCCGGTGGCGATCTCCCGGGCGATCCGGTCCGCGCGCGTCTCGCGCGCGTGCATGCCCGCGGCCCACAGCCCGACGATCGCGCCCGTCACGATCCCGCCGAAGGTCGTCGCGAACCCCTCCACCGACATCGACTGCAGGTCCGACGGGTGCATCGTCAGCGCCAGCCACGCCCCGCCGCCCAGGGACACCGCCAGCACCATCAGCCGGTTGCGGACGAGCGCGCCCAGCGCGACGAGCGCGGCGAGGTGCAGCAGGGGGACGAGGTAGCCGGGCATCGAGGCGGGCGGTTCCGGAAACGGACCGGGGTGGGTCGCAGCGTCTCGCGCGGGGGCGCTGACGGACAGCGCTCGCCGACGGACGGTCGGGGCCCGGTGGCGGGCGCGATCCGCGGCGGCGGCCGCTCGTCGGCCCGCTGTCGCGCGCGTGCGATCGCTCGCCAGAAGGGATGAGCGGGGGGCTCGGGGCCCCGGCCTAGCATGGCCGTTCGCCTTCGCCCGACGCCTCTCCGTGTACCGATCCGGACAGCAGCTGCTGCACTCGGCCACCGACCTCGTGGCCTTCCTCGACTGCGCGCACCGCACCGTCCTCGACCGCGCGGCGGTCGACACGCCCGTGCCGCGCGCCGAGGACGATCCCTATGCGACGCTGCTCCAGCAGAAGGGCATCGCACACGAGAAGGCCTTCCTCGGAGTGCTGCGCGCGCGGCATGCGAGCGTGGTGGAGATCGCCGACGCGCCCGACCTCGACCGCGATGCGCGACTCCGCCGCCGCGCCGAGGACACCCTCGCCGCGATGCGCGCGGGCGTCGAGGTGATCTACCAGGCCACCCTCCTCGACGGGAACCTCGTCGGCCACGCCGATTTCCTGCGCCGCGTCGACGGCCCGTCGCGGTTGGGCGCGTGGCACTACGAGGTGCTCGACACCAAGCTCGCGCGCAGCCCCCAGCCCAAGTTCGTGATCCAGCTGGCGTTCTATTCCCGCCTGCTCGCGGCGGCGCAGGGCGTGGAGCCCGCCTGGTGCCACGTGGTGACCGGCGACGCCCGCCGCACCGAGCATCCGTTCCGCGTCGCCGACGCCACCCACTACGTCGCCCACCAGCTCCAGCGCTACCTCGAGCACGTCGAGGCCCCGCGCCCCACCTACCCCGATCCCTGCGCCGCCTGCGACCTGTGCCGCTGGCGCGAGGCCTGCGAGCAGCGTCGGGTCGACGACGACCATCCGTGCCAGGTCGCGAACATCACCGGCCAGCAGATCCGCCGCCTGCAGGCCGCGGGCGTGGGCACGATGGCCGCGCTCGCCGCGTTGCCCGCCGAGGCGGTCGTGCCGAAGGTCTCGCCCGTGGTACTCGAGCGGCTTCGTTCGCAGGCCGCGCTCCAGCACCGCGCGCGCACCGACGGCGGCCGCCACCTCGAGCTGCTGCCGCCCGATGCCGACGGACGCCTGGGCTTCCACCGCCTGCCGCCGCCCGATCCCCACGACCTGTACTTCGACATGGAGGGCGATCCGCTCGAGGTCGACGGGCTGGAGTACCTGTTCGGCGTCTGGGGCCGGGGCGTGGATCCGGCGAAGCCGGGCGAGGAGGGGTTCCGGGCGTTCTGGGCCCACGACCGCGCCGAGGAGAAGCGTGCGTTCGAGGCCTTCGTGGACTTCGTGACGGCGCACCTCAATGCGCATCCGGGGGCGCACGTCTACCACTACGCGTCGTACGAGCGGACCGCGATCGAGCGACTGATGTGCTGGCACGCGACGCGCGAGGACGAGGTCGATCGGCTGTTCAAGGAGCAGCGCCTCGTCGATCTGTACGCCGTGGTGAAGGGGGCGATCCGCATCTCCGAGCCCAGCTATTCGATCAAGGCGGTCGAGCGGTTCTATCGGCCGGCGCGCGAGGGCGGCGTGACGAACGCGGGGCAGAGCGTGGTCTGGTACGAGCAGTGGCGCGAGACCGGCGAGGCGAGGCTGCTGGAGGAGATCGAGCGGTACAACCGCGACGACGTGGAGTCGACGCGGGATCTGCATCGGTGGTTGCTGGGGTTGCGGGCGGAGGGGATGGCATGGCGCGGGGAGGCCAGCCCCGGCGACGAGGCCGCGTCGCCCGCCGCCGGCGCCCCGTCCAGGCCCCTGAATGCCCGCGCCGAGGCTGCCCGCGCGCGCGCCCTCGCCTGCCACGCCGCCCGCGAGCGCCTCCAGGCCGCGCTGCCCGCGGACGAGCGCGCGTGGACCGATGACGACGCGATGCGCTCGCTGACCGCACTGCTGCTCGACTTCCACCGCCGCGCGCGCAAGCCCGCGCTGTGGGCGATGTACGACCGCATGACCTGGGACGACGAGCGCCTCGTCGAGGACGTCGAGTGCCTGGGCGGGCTGAGCCGGAGGGTGGACATCGCGCCCCGGGCCGTCGGCCATTCGCTGGTGTGGACCTACCGGTTCCCCGAGCAGGAGACCAAGCTCGCGGAGGGGGCCGACGTGAAGATCGCGGCCACCGGCGTGCCCGCGATGATCGTGCGCCTCGATGCAGCGGCCGGCGAGGTCGGCCTGCGCGTGGCGAAGAAGCAGGGCGAGCCCGCCGAGTGCATCGGCCTCGGCCCCGCCGGCCCGCTCGACGACAGCGCGCTCGAGGCCGGCGTGCTGCGCTTCGCCGAGTCCCTGATCGCGGGCGGTGGCCGCTACTTGGCCGTCGAGCGCCTGCTGCGCCGAGAGCGGCCGCGCATCACAGGCCAATCCGACGGCGCCGACATCGTCGATGCGCGCCGCGAGGCGCTGCCGCAGATCATCGAGGCGATCACGCGGCTCGAGCGCAGCGTGCTCTTCGTGCAGGGCCCCCCGGGCGCGGGCAAGACCTGGACCGGCGCGCGCGTGATCGTCGAGCTGATGCGCCGCGGCCTGCGCGTGGGCGTGGCATCGAACAGCCACAAGGCGATCCACAACCTGCTGGCCGAGGTCGAGAACGTGGCGGCGAAGCAGGGCTTCGCGTTCCGCGGCGCGAAGAAGCTCAGCAGCAAAGATCCCGACGAGAGCCGCTTCGACGGCGCGAACTTCGAGAATCTCGAGCGCGCGGCCGAGCTCGCCGATCCAGCCTATAGGCTGGTGGCCGGCACAGCGTGGCTCTTCGCCGACCCGGCGATGGACGACACCGTGGACCACCTGTTCGTCGACGAGGCCGGCCAGGTCGCGCTCGCGAACCTCGTCGCGATGGGCACCAGCGCCCGCAACCTCGTGCTGCTCGGCGACCCGATGCAGCTCGCGCAGCCGGTGCAGGGCGTGCACCCGGGCCGCTCGGGCGAGTCGGCGCTGGAGTGGCTGATCGACGGCAACGCGACCGTGGCCGCGGACCGCGGGATCTTCCTCGACCGTACGTTCCGGATGCCGCCTGAGTTGTGCCGCTTCGTGTCGGAGGCGGTGTACGACGGGCGGCTGCTGCCGGACGCGTGCACCGCGGACCGGCGGCTGGTGCTGCGCGAGGATGCACATGCCGCGCTGAAGCCCGCGGGCCTCGCCTTCCTGCCCGTGCCGCACGACGCCTGCTCACATCACAGCGACGAGGAGGTGGAGGCGGTGAAGGCGCTGATCGCGAGCCTGCTGTCGCAGCGGTACCGCGACGGCCTTGGCGGCGAGCACGACCTCGAGCTGAAGGACGTGCTAATCGTGGCGCCCTACAACGCGCAGGTGCGACGGTTGAAGCAGCGGCTGCCCGAGGGCGCGCGGGTAGGCACGGTGGACAAGTTCCAGGGGCAGGAGGCGCAGGTGGTCATCGTGTCGATGACGACGTCGAGCGATGCGTATCTGCCGCGGAACAAGGCGTTCCTGTACAGCAGGAATCGGTTGAATGTGGCGGTTTCGCGGGGGAAGTGTCTGGCGATCGTCGTCGCGAGTCCGGGGTTGCTCGAGGCGCGGTGTTCGACGACCGACGAGGTCGGGTTAGTGAATCTGTTGTGCTGGGCGGCGGCAGGTGCTGTAGCTCGGCCGGTGATGTCAAGCCTTCAGATACGACGATAGCCGACCGCAAACGCCCCTTCCAGAGATATTGCGACTAAAGGCTTCGTCTACGGAATGAACCACGCCAGATCAGAAGTGGCCTTCTGAGAAACGCAGAGTTCCGTTGCGACATCGATCTCCCGATTAAGCACACCCTCAAAAAGACTCCCTCCATAAACGCATTGCAGCGAGCAGGAGCAGACCATCGAACCGCCACTTTCCAAGGCCAGCAAACCGCGGCCACTGAGCTTGCCGGTC
>JBAXJZ010000176.1:0-8138 GCA_037137595.1 Burkholderiales bacterium
GGACAACTGCCCGGTCTGGCAGCTGCACCAGGTCTACTCGAACGCAGAGGTCAAGGCCTGGGCCGATCGGGGCTGCCGCAGCGCGGGCATCGGCTGTCTCGACTGCAAGCAGCCGGTGATCGACGCGATCGTCGCCGAGCAGGCGGTGTTCATCGAGCGTGCCAAGCCCTACGTCGAGGACCCGCGCCGGCTGCGCGACATCATGGACGCGGGCTGCGAACGCGCCCGAGCGGTGGCGTCCGAGACGATGAAGGACGTCAAGGACGCGATGGGGCTCGGGTTCGTCTGAGCCCGGGCGACGCCGCGCGGACCGGACTCGGCCGGCGCGCGCGCCGCGCGCGCGTCACTCGCAGCGGAAGCCCAGCGTGTACTCGTAGCCGGGCGCCATCACGCCCTTGACCACGCCGCCCGCGACCGCGGTGCCGAAGCCGGCCGAGCGCGTGCCGCTGTTGTTGCCGAACACGCCGACCGCGCTGCCGGCGCCCATCGCGATGCCCGAGGCCGTCTGCATCGCGATGTAGGTCGACTCGGGCATCGAGCCGACGTAGCGGGTCTCCTCGTTCGAGACCACCGGACGCTTCTGGTGGACGTCCCAGCAGAAGTCGCGGGCCTGCGCGAACGCGGGCTGGAAGTGGCCGTCCTTGCGCTCGGCGGCGAACACCGTCCGGTGGTTGCCGTCGGCGGCGGGGCGCACGTCCGGGTAGTAGGGCGCACGCTGGGTCGCGCAGCCGGCGGCGAACAGGGTGATCAGGAGGGCGGCGGGAGCGAGGCGGGTCATGGCGTGTCCTGCGTCGGGGGTCTCGGTTCCAGGGGCCGCGGGCGCCCGGGTTCGGGCGACCGTCGCGGCGGCGGAGCGTGCCCGGGGACCGGGGAACGCGTCGCGCATGCCGATTGAACGACGGCCGCCCGGCCGCTGTTGACGACTTTCGTCACGGCCGGACGGCACGAGCGGTCGCGAGGCGGCCCGCCGGAACCGGTCGTCACCGCCGTTACGATCGGTCACGTGCCTGCCCGGCCGCTCAGCGCGCCGGCAGGCCCGGACCGGTCGCCCGCCCGGGATTGACCAGGTGCATCTGCCGCAGCTGGGGCAGCGATTCGAGGAAGTCCCGAAGCTGCGACAGCGGCAGCGGGTCGCTGATGAACGACCCCTGCATGCGGTCGCAGTCGAACGAGCGCAGCGCGCGCATCTCGGCCGAGGTCTCGACGCCCTCGGCCATCGCCTGCAGGCCGAGCTTGCCAGCCAGCGTGGTGATCGCCTGGATGATCGCCGCGTTGCCGCGGTCCTCGGGCAGGCCGCGGATGAACGTGCGATCGATCTTGATGCCGTCGACCGGCAGGTTCTTCAGGTACGACAGCGAGGCGTAGCCGGTGCCGAAGTTGTCGATGATGACCTTGATCCCCAGCCGACGCAGCTCGGCGAGCAGCGCGATGGTCTTGTCGCTGTTGTCGATCAGCGCGTTCTCGGTGAGCTCCAGCCGCAGCAGGCTGGGCGGCACGTTGCGCTCGGCGAGCAGCGCGTTGAGCTGGGCGAGGAAGCCGTCCTCGGCGAGCTGGCGCGGCGAGATGTTCACCGAGATGGCCACGTCCTGGTAGCGGTCGATGCCGAGCTCGACGCGGTCGTCGAGCGCGCGGCGGATCGCCCACAGCCCCACTTCGCGGACCAGGTTGCTCTGCTCGGCGGCCGGCAGGAACTTCTCGGGCAGCAGCAGCCCGCGGATCGGGTGCCGCCAGCGCATCAGCGCCTCGATGCCGACGATCCGGCGCTCGCCCACCGCCAGCACCGGCTGGTAGTGCAGGTCGACCTCGCCCCGCTGCAGCGCGAGCGGGAACTCGGCGCCGAGCTGCAGCTGGTCGCTGCGCTCGTCGGACAGGTCGCCGGCGAAGAACCGGACGTCGTTGCGGCCCTCCGACTTCACGCGGTACATCGCGCTGTCGGCGCACTTGATCAGCAGGTGCGCGTCGCGCCCGTCCTCGGGCGAGACCGCGACACCGATCGACGCCGACAGGAAGTAGGCACGGTTCATCAGCACGAAGGGCTTCTCGATCGCGGCCAGCACCTTGCGCGCGAGGCGCTCGATCTCGGTCCGGTCCTGCAGGTCGAGCAGCAGCAGGATGAACTCGTCGCCGCCGATCCGGCCGGCCACGTCGTCGGGGCGGATCGACTCGCGGAAGCGGCGGGCGACCTCGATCAGCACCTGGTCGCCCACCGAGTGGCCGAGGGTGTCGTTGATGATCTTGTAGCGGTCGAGGTCGACGTAGAGGACGGCGGCCGCGCGCTCGTGCTTGAGCGCCTCCTCGAGCTGGTGGGTCAGGTAGACCCGGTTGGGCAGGCCGGTCAGCGCGTCGTGCAGCGACGCGTGCATCAGCCGCTTCTCGGCCTGCTTGCGCTGCAGGTAGAGCGACATCGTCCGCGAGAGGATGTCGGCGAGCTGCGCGAGCAGGCCCTCGGCGCGGAACCCGGTGGTGCCGAAGCACAGCAGCGCCGACAGCACGTTGTGCTGCTCGTCCAGGATCGGCGCGAGGAAGGCGGCGTTCAGCCCGAGCTGCGGCGCCTGGTAGCGCTCGGCGAAGGCCGGCTCGGCCTTCAGGTCGTGCAGCCAGATCGCCTGGCCGCTCGCCCAGGCGCGGCCCTCGACGCTCTCGGCGCTGATCGGCAGCTGCGCGGGCAGGTCCGACAGCATCCGCGTCAGCGTGGGCGAGCCCCAGCGCTCGCGGACGGTGAGCGCGCGGGTGCCGGGGATCTGCACCAGGTGTGCGCCGCCCGACCAGCCCATCAGCCCGCACAGCGTGATGATCAGCGCGGTGATCACGCGCTCGGGCTCGGTCTGCTCGCGCATGATCGAGGCCATCTCGCCCTCGAGCTGCAGCAGCAGCTGCTGCTGGCGCTCGCGGGTGACCGCGCGACCCACGCCCCGGTAGCCCTTGAAGCGGCCGGACTCGTCGAAGATCGGCCGACCCGACAGCGACAGCAGGTGCAGCGTGCCCTCGGGGTCGATCAGGCCGAACTCGAAGCCCTCGAACGGCCGGTTCGCGGCGAGGTCCGCGCGGTGCCGTTCCCAGTCGGCCTTCGGGAAGTCGCTGATCCGCGCTTCCCAGCGGCGCTTGCCGATGCCGGCCTTGACCCAGTCGCCGCCGAGCGCCGCGACCACGCTGTCGGAGATGAAGGACAGGCGGTGCTCGACATCGGTCTCCCAGACCCAGTCGGCCGACAGCTGCGTCAGGTCGCGGAACTTGGCCTCGGACGCGGCGAGCTGCTGAGACATCGCGCGCATCGCGCTGATGTCCTGCACGATGCCCTCGAGCCGCATCGTCCGGCCGTGCTTGTCGGTGGCCGCGCGCGCGACGCTGCGCACCCAGACCTGCTCGGCGCCGTGCTTCGCGTAGCGGTACTCGATCCGGACCTCGCGTCCGTGCTTGATCGCGCGCCGGTGCGCCTGCTGCCAGCGCGGCTGGTCGTCCGGGTGGATGCAGATGAAGAAGGCCTTCGGGGAGGGCGCCGGCTGGGTCGCGTCGAGCCCGAAGACCCGATAGGCGCCTTCGCTCCAGTAGTAGCGGTCCTCGTCGACGTCGTAGACCCAGGAGCCCAGCACCGCGAGGCTCTCGGCGACGCCGTACTGGCTCTGCAGCTCGGTGAGCCGCCGGACGATCCGCTTCTCCTCGCCGAGCTGCTCGGCGACGTTGAGCAGCAGGAAGGCGATCACGCCGAAGGCGAGCAGCGCCACCGGCAGCGCGAGCGCGGCCGCCGTGCCCAGCGTGTCGGGCGCGAGCCGCGCGCCCACGTAGAGGGCGAGCGCGAGCGCGAGCGTGACCCCGACGACCGCCCAGCCTCGCCGGTGCGTGCGCACGTGTCCGTAGAATCTGGTCAGAGCTTCAGGCTTCACCGACCGCCGCCGCCGTGCAGGCGTCCGTTCCCCATCCGTGCAGCACCGACACGATGACCGTGCCCGTCGTTCCGTCCGCGACCGCTTCCGCCGGAATCCCGACCGCCGCGTCCCACGCGGCCGTCGCCGGCCCTTCGCCCTTCCTCGCACGCTGGCTCGCGCGGGTGCGCCCCGGCGGGCGCGTCCTCGACTTCGCCAGCGGCAGCGGCCGCCACGCGCGACGCGCGCACGGAGCGGGGCTGCGGGTGCTCGCCGTCGACCGCGATCCGGTCGCGCTGGCGTCGTTGCAGGGTACGGGCATCGAGACGAGGCAGGAAGACCTGGAGCACGGACGGTGGTCGTTCGGCGCCGAGCGGTTCGACGCGATCGTGGTCGCGAACTACCTGTTCCGACCCCGTCTGGACCTGCTCGCGCCGCTGCTCGAGCCGGGTGGAGTATGGCTGTACGAGACCTTCGCCGTCGGCAACGCGCGGTACGGACGTCCGTCGCGACCGGATTTCCTGCTGCGGCCGGGTGAGCTAGCCGATGCAGCCCGTCGCGCCGGCCTGCACCTGCTTGCCTTCGAGGACGGCTTCGTCGCGTCGCCGCGTCCGGCCCGCGTGCAGCGGGCGGTCGCCGTCCGCCCGCCGTTCGACCCCGAGGCCTTCCCGCTCGACTGAGCGACCGACCTCTGCGCTGCGATAGAATCGCGTTTTTCCGTCAGGCAAGCCCACCATGATCCAAGGCAGCATCGTCGCCATCGTCACGCCGATGCACGAGGACGGCAGCCTCGACCTGGACCGCTACCGCGCCCTCATCGACTGGCACGTCGCGAGCGGCACGGCGGCGATCGTCGCGGTCGGCACCACCGGCGAGTCGCCGACGGTCGACGTCGAGGAGCACGTCGCCCTGATCCGCGTCGCCGTCGAGCACGCGAAAGGCCGCGTCCCCGTCATCGCCGGCACGGGCGGCAATTCCACGCGCGAGGCCGTCGAGCTGACGCGCGAGGCCGCGAAGGTCGGCGCGTCGGCCACCCTCCAGGTCGTCCCGTACTACAACAAGCCGGGCCAGGAAGGCCTCTATCGCCACTTCCGCACGGTCGCCGAATCGGTCGACCTGCCGGTGATCCTCTACAACGTCCCCGGGCGCACGGTCGCGGACCTGGGCAACGAGACCATCCTGAGGCTCGCGCAGGTGCCCGGCGTCGTCGGCCTGAAGGACGCCACCGGCGACATGCCGCGCGCGGCCGACCTGCTGTCGAAGCTGCCCGCCTCCTTCGCGGTCTACAGCGGCAACGACGACTCGGCGCTCGCGCTGATCGCGCTCGGCGGCCACGGCGTGATCTCGGTGACCGCCAACGTCGCGCCGAGGGAGATGGCGGAGCTGTGCGCGGCCGCGCTCGCCGGCGACCTCAAGACGGCGCGCGCGATCAACAACCGGCTGCTGCCGCTGCACTTCCGGCTGTTCGTCGAGGCAAACCCGATCCCGGTCAAGTGGGCGCTGCAGCGGATGGGTCGCCTGGCCGCCGGCATCCGCCTGCCGATGACCCCGCTCGACCCGAAGCACCACGCGACCGTCGAGGCCGCGCTGCGTGAGGCGGGGGTGCTCGCGTGAGGCCGTTCGCGCGCCGCGCGGGGCGTGTCCTCGTCGTCGCCGCGCTGGCCGCGGCGGCCGCCGGCTGTTCGGTCTCGGATGCCGTTCGCGACGCGACCGCGGTCGACTACAAGCGCGCCTCCAAGGGGCCGCCGCTCGACATCCCGCCCGACCTCGTCAAGCCTCGCGGCGACGATCGCTTCGCGATCCCCGAGCGCCCCTCGGGCGGCACCACCTTCTCGGACTTCAGCCGCGAGCGCGGCGCCGAACGGCCGCAGGCCACCGGCGCCGCGCCGGTGCTCGCGCAGCCGCAGGGCACGCGGATCGAGCGCCAGGGGACGCAGCGCTGGCTGGTCGTCGAACTGCCGCCGGAGAAGGTCTGGCCGGTGGTCCGCGACTTCTGGGTCGAGGCCGGCTTCGCGCTGCGCGTCGAGTCGCCCGAGACCGGCATCCTCGAGACCGACTGGGCGGAGAAGCGGGCCCGGGTGCCGGATTCCTGGTTCCGCAACCAGATGTCGCGTGCGCTGAACAGCCTGTACTCCACCGCCGAGCGCGACAAGTTCCGCACGCGGCTCGAGACCGACGGCAAGCGCACCGAGATCTACATCAGTCATCGCGGCATGGTCGAGGAGTTCCAGGGCGCGATGAAGGAATCCACCGTCTGGGTGCAGCGCCCGTCGGATCCGGAGCTCGAGGTCGAGTTCCTGCGCCGCCTGATGCTGCGCCTCGGCGGTCCGGTCGCGACTCAGCAGGTCGCGGTCGCGCCCTCGAGTTCGGCCGCCGCAGCCGCCGCTGCCGCACCGCTGCCGCCCGATCGTGCCCGCATCGTCGAGGCCGACGGCCGGCCCCAGCTGCAGTTGCAGGACGGCTTCGACCGCTCGTGGCGGCAGGTGGGCCTGGCGCTCGACCGTGGCGGGTTCACCGTCGAGGACCGCGATCGCTCGAAGGGCACGTACTTCGTGCGCTACGTCGATCCGGAGCAGGAGGCGAAGGCGCGCGGCGTGTTCGACCGCGTGTTCGGCACCGGGCAGAAGAAGGACCTGACCGGCAAGCGGTACCGCATCGTGCTGGCCGACGGCGGCTCGGGCGGCACGCGGGTCGGGGTGCTCGGCGAGGACGGCGCGCCGCCGTCGGCCGACGCCGACAAGCGGATCGCGTCGAACATCGTCTCGCTGCTGCGCGACCAGCTCCGCTGAGGTCGACGGGCCGGTGCGGTTCGCGAGCCTGGGCAGCGGGAGCGAAGGCAACGGACTGCTCGTCGAGACCGGCGGCGGGCCGGCCGGCGGCCGCCGCTGTCGCGTGCTGGTCGACTGCGGGTTCGGCCTCAAGGAGGCCGAACGCCGGCTGGAGCGGCTGGGCTGCGCGCCGGGCGAGCTCGACGGCATCCTCGTCACCCACGAACACGGCGATCACGTCGGCGGCGTCTTCCGCCTCGCGCGGGCCCACCGGATTCCCGTCTACCTCACCTACGGCACGCTGCGCGCGTCGCCCCAGGCGTCCGGCTGCGAGGACCGCGTCCGGGTGATCGACTCGCACCGGCCGTTCGAGCTCGGCGGCTTCCGCGTCGAGCCGTTCCCCGTGCCGCACGATGCCCGCGAGCCGGTGCAGTACGTGATCGACGACGGCGACGCGCGCCTGGGCGTGCTGACCGACATCGGCCACCCGACTGCCTACCTGAGCCTCGCGCTGTCGCGGCTGACCGCCCTGGTGCTCGAGACGAACCACGACGCGGGCCTGCTCGCCGACAGCGACTATCCGGTGTCGCTGAAGCGGCGGATCTCGGGCCGCTACGGCCACCTGGAGAACGCCGACTCGGCGCGCATCCTCGCCGCGCTCGACCGCAGCCGGCTGCGCCGCGTGGTCGCGGCCCACCTGTCCCGGCAGAACAACCGCGCCGACCTGGCCCGGGCGGCGCTCGCGCCGGTGATGGGCTGGGACGTGTCCGAGGTGCTGGTCGCCGACCAGGACGACGGACTGGGCTGGACGGCGGGCTGAGCCTCCGCGCGCGGCGCTCCAAAAAAAGCGACCGGCCGAGAGGCCGGTCCGGACCGGTCGGAGCCGCGGGGGCGGCCCCTCGCCGATCACTTCTTCGCGGCGGCGTCCTTCGCGGCCTCGACGGACTTGGCGGCGGCTTCCTTGGCCGCGTCGGCGGCCGAGGTCGCGGCGGCGGCCGCCGACCCCGCGGCAGCGGCGGCCGAACCCGCGGCGGGTGCGCGGAGGTTGAATAGGACCGATGGGACCGATGGGACCTATAAGTCCCATCGGTCCTATTAACTCATTCACCCCTTCAGCGCCGCGCGCGTGCGCTCCAGCTCGGCGCTCTGCTTGGAGTTTGTCTCCTTCAGCGCCGCGGCCTCGTCTTGCATCATCTTGTACCAGCGCTCCGTCTCAAGCCGAAGCTGGTCGATCACCTGCTGCTGCTGCCGCTGCTGCGCGATTGCGGCCGAGGCGCCGCCCGCGGAGGAGGAGGAGGTGGAGGCGAAGAGGTGGGCCGGGCCGCCGGTCGGAGCAGCAGGGGCGGGGAAGGAGGACCCACGGGCTCCACCCGCCTGCAGGGCGGGGCGGCCCCGCTGCTGATGGAGGCCGTGATGCGCCGCGGCGGAGGGCTGGCGCGCCGCCTCCGCCTCCCAGGCGTCCCAGATGCTGTCCCAGGCCAGGGCCCTGTTGTTGCCTCCTGCTCCTGAT
>JBAXJZ010000177.1:0-8136 GCA_037137595.1 Burkholderiales bacterium
CGGCCTCGACGACCCGATCCCGGTGCAGTTCGCCACCTTCGTGGGCAACGCGGTGCGCGGCGACTTCGGGCTGTCGTACCGGCAGGGCCGCAAGGTCAGCACGCTGATCCAGGAGCGGCTCCCGGCCACGCTGGAGCTGTCGCTGGCGGCCGCCGGGCTCGCGCTCGCGGTGGGCGTGCCGATGGGGGTCTACACCGCGCTGCGGCGCAAGGGCGTGCTCGCGAACGTGTTCCTCGCGGTCTCGCTGATCGGCGTGTCGCTGCCCACCTTCCTGATCGGCATCCTGCTGATCCTGGTGTTCGCGGTGCTGCTCGGCTGGCTGCCGTCGTTCGGCCGCGGCGACACGGTGGACCTCGGCTGGTGGAGCACCGGGCTGCTGACCGCCGACGGCTGGTCGCACCTGATCCTGCCCTCGATCACGCTCGCGCTGTTCCAGATGACGCTGATCATGCGGCTGGTGCGCAGCGAGATGCTCGAGGTGCTGCGCACCGACTACATCAAGTTCGCGCGGGCCCGCGGCCTCTCCGACCGGGCGGTGTACTTCGGCCACGCGCTGAAGAACACGCTGGTGCCGGTCATCACCATCACCGGCCTGCAGCTGGGCGCGATCATCGCCTTCGCGATCATCACCGAGACGGTGTTCCAGTGGCCCGGCATGGGGCTGCTGTTCATCCAGTCCGTGCAGGTGGCGGACATCCCGATCATGGCCGCCTACCTGTGCCTGATCGCGCTGATCTTCGTCACCATCAACCTGGTGGTGGACCTGCTGTACTTCGTCGTCGACCCGCGCCTGCGCGTGGAGCGCGGCGGCGGCGGCCACTGACCTCCCTGCCCCCATGTACCTCGCCGACCATCCCGCGGTCGCCGGCCTGCGCGCCTGGCAGGCCGAGCTCGCCGCGATCCGCCGCGAGATCCACCGCCAGCCCGAGCTGGGCTTCGAGGAGACGCTGACCTCGGCGCTGGTGGTCCGCGAGCTCGAGCGCTACGGGGTCGACGAGATCCACCGCGGCCTCGGCAGGACCGGCGTGGTCGGCGTGATCCGCGGCGAACGGACCGCGAGCGGCCGCACCGTGGGCCTGCGCGCCGACATGGACGCGCTGCCGATGCCCGAGGAGAACGACTTCGCGCACCGCTCGCAGGTGGCCGGGAAGATGCACGCCTGCGGCCACGACGGCCACACGACGATGCTGCTCGGCGCCGCCCGCTGGCTCGCCCGCACGCGCCGGTTCAACGGCACCGTCCACCTGATCTTCCAGCCCGGCGAGGAAGGCTACGCCGGCGCCCGCGCGATGATCGAGGACGGCCTGTTCGAGCGCTTCCCCTGCGACACCGTCTACGCGATGCACAACTGGCCGGGCCTGGAGCCCGGCACGATCGCGGTCAAGCCGGGGCCGATGATGGCCGCGGCCGACCGGGTCACGATCACCATCGAGGGCAAGGGCGGCCACGGCGCGCACGCCTATCTCGCGATCGACCCGGTGGTGGTGGCGGCGCACGTGATCACCGCCGCCCAGTCGATCGTCAGCCGCAACGTCGGCCCGCTCGACTCGGCCGTGGTGAGCCTGTGCTCGATCCAGGCCGGCCATCCGGCGGCGATGAGCGTGATCCCGCGCGAGGCGGTGATCACCGGCACCGTCCGGTCGTTCCGCAAGACCACGCAGGACATGATCGAGCAGCGGCTGACCCAGCTCGCCGAGCAGGTCGCCTCGGGCTTCGGCGCGCGGGCGGTGGTGAAGTACGAGCGGATGTACCCGGCCACGGTCAACACCCGCGACGAGGCCGAGTTCGGCGCCAGCGTGGCCGAGGAGCTGGTCGGCCCCGAGCGGACGATCCGCGACCTGGAGCCCAGCATGGGCGCCGAGGACTTCGCGTTCATGCTGGAGAAGCGGCCCGGCGCCTATTTCCGCATCGGCCAGGGCGGCGCAGAATCCGGCTGCTTCCTCCACAATCCGAAGTACGACTTCAACGACGAGATCCTGCCGCTCGGTTCGGCGCTCTTCGTCCGGCTCGCCGAGCGCTCGCTGCCGCTCTGAGCCCGACGACCGGTCCGACGCCCCGAGCGCCCCCAGGGAGACCCACCATGTTCCGACCGACCCGCTTCGCCCTCGCGATCGCCGCCGCGCTGCTCGCGACCGGCGTCCACGCCAAGACCCTGCGCACCGCCGACCAGGGCGACGCGGTGTCGATGGACCCGCACTCGCTGAACGAGACGACCCAGCTGGGCTTCACCGGCAACGTCTACGAGCCGCTGGTCACCCGCGACGCGCAGCTGAAGCTCGCGCCCTCGCTCGCCACCTCGTGGAAGCAGACCGCGCCCACCGTCTGGCGCTTCGAGCTGCGCAAGGGCGTGACCTTCCACGACGGCAGCCCGTTCACCGCCGACGACGTGCTGTTCTCGTTCGCGCGCGGCGCCGATCCGGGCTCGGACATGCGCGGCGTGGTCGGTCCGATCAAGGAGGTGAAGAAGGTCGACGACCACACGGTCGAGATCGTCACCACCACGCCGCAGCCGATCCTGCCCGACTCGCTCACCAGCTTCTACATGATGAGCAAGGCCTGGTGCGAGGCGAACGGCGCGGCCCGGCCGGTCGACAAGCGCAAGGGCCTGGAGAACGCGGCCTCGGTCCGCGCCAACGGCACCGGGCCGTTCCGGCTGCGCTCGCGCGAGCCGGGCGTGCGGACCGTGCTCGTGCGCAACACGCAGTACTGGGGCAAGGTCGAGGGCAACGTCACCGAGGTCATCTGGACGCCGATCGGCAACGACGCCACCCGCGTGGCGGCGCTCAAGTCCGGCGAGATCCAGCTGATGCAGCCGGTGCCGGTGCAGGACGTCGAGCGCCTGAAGACCGACCCGAACATCAAGGTGATGCAGGGCCCCGAGCTGCGGACGATCTTCCTCGGCATGGACAGCAGGCGCGACGAGCTGCTGTACTCCAGCGTCAAGGGCAGGAACCCGTTCAAGGACAAGCGCGTCCGGCAGGCGTTCTACCAGGCGATCGACATCGAGGCGATCCGCACCCGGATCATGCGCGGCGCAGCCACGCCGCTGAACCTGATGGTCGCCCCGGGGGTCAACGGCTTCAACCCCGACCTCAACAAGCGCCCGCCGTACGATCCCGAGGCCTCGAAGAAGCTGCTGGCCGATGCCGGCTACCCGAACGGCTTCGAGATCCGGATGAACTGCCCGAACGACCGCTACGTGAACGACGGCGAGATCTGCCAGGCGGTGGCCGGCATGCTGGCGCGCGTGGGCGTGAAGGTGAACCTCGAGGCCGAGACGAAGAACACCTACTTCCCGAAGATCCTGTCGCGCAACACCTCGTTCTATCTCCTCGGCTGGACGCCCACGACCTACGACGCGCACAACACGCTCTACAACATCATGGCGACGCCGCAGGGCGGCCAGGGCGTGTTCAACCTCGGCAGCTGGTCGAACGCGCGCTTCGACGAACTGACGACCGCGATCGGCACCGAGACCGACCAGGCGAAGCGCAACGCGATGATCGCCGAGGCGATGAAGATCCACGCCGAGGACTTCGGCCACATCCCGCTGCACGCGCAGGCGCTGGCGTGGGCGGCGCGCAAGAACGTGAACATCGTGCAGCGCGCCGACAACATCATCCTGTACCGCACCGCGACCGTCGACTGACCGAGCCCGATGAGCACCTCCGCCCTCGCCCGCTTCCTCGACGGCGACGTCTTCCACAGCTTCCGGTCGAGTCCGGTGGCCGTGGGGGCCGCGATCGTCGCGGCGGTGATGCTCCTCGGCGCGGTGCTCGCGCCGTGGATCGCGCCGACCGACCCGTTCGACCTCAAGAACCTCGACCTGAACAACTCGCTGCTGCCGCCGGCCTGGACCGAGCAGGGGCAGCGGGCGTTCCCGCTGGGCACCGACGACCAGGGACGCGACGTGCTGTCGACGATCCTCTACGGCTCGCGGATCTCGCTGCTGGTGGGACTCGCGTCGGTCGCGTTCGCGATGACCATGGGCGTCGGGCTCGGGCTGCTGTCCGGGTACGTCGGCGGGCGCCTCGACGCGTTCATCATGCGCGTGGCGGACGTCCAGCTGTCGTTTCCGTCGATCCTGATCGCGCTGCTGGTCAACGGGGTGGCGCGGGCAGTGCTGCCGTCCGACGCGAACATCGACGCGATGGCCCTCGCGGTGCTGATCGGCTCGATCGGCCTGTCGAACTGGGTGCAGTACGCGCGGACGGTCCGCGGCTCGACGATGGTCGAGAAGAACAAGGAATACGTGCAGGCGGCGCGGGTGATCGGGGTGGGATCGATCACGATCATGCTGCGCCACGTGCTGCCCAACGTGCTCGGCCCGGTGCTGGTGATCGGCACGATCAACGTGGCCACCGCGATCATCACCGAGGCCACGCTGTCGTTCCTCGGCGTGGGCGTGCCGCCGACCTCGCCGTCGCTGGGCACGATGATCAACAACGGCAACAACTTCCTGTATTCGGGCGAATGGTGGCTGGTGATCTTCCCGGGCGGCGCGCTGATCCTGCTGTGCATGTCGGTGAACCTGCTCGGCGACTGGCTGCGCGACGCGCTCAACCCGAAGCTGCAGTGAGACGCGCACGATGACCGCCCCCCTTCTCGAGGTCCGCAACCTGCGCGTGGAGTTCCCCACGCGGCGCGGCACGCTGGTCGCCATCGACGACGTGTCCTTCGACATCGCGCCCGGCGAGGTGCTCGGCGTGGTCGGCGAGTCCGGCGCCGGCAAGTCGATCACCGGCGCGGCGATCATCGGGCTGCTCGAGCCTCCGGGCCGCATCGCCGGTGGCGAGATCCGGCTGGCCGGGCAGCGCGTCGACAACCTCGAGCCCGCGCAGATGCGGCGCGTGCGCGGCAAGCAGATCGGCGCGATCTTCCAGGATCCGCTGACCTCGCTGAACCCGCTCTACACCGTGGGCCGGCAGCTGACCGAGACCATCCGCACCCACCTGGACATGACCGACGCGCAGGCGCGTCGCCGCGCGATCGACCTGCTGAAGGACACCGGCATCCCGGCGGCCGAGGAGCGGATCGACCACTACCCGCACCAGTTCTCCGGCGGCATGCGCCAGCGGGTGGTGATCGCGCTCGCGCTCGCGGCCGAGCCGCGGCTGATCGTGGCCGACGAGCCCACCACCGCGCTCGACGTGTCGATCCAGGCGCAGATCATCGCGCTGCTGAAGCGCCTGTGCCGCGAGCACGGCACGGCGGTGATGCTGGTCACGCACGACATGGGCGTGATCGCCGAGACCGCCGACCGCGTCGCGGTGATGTACGCCGGCCGCGTGGCCGAGATCGGTCCGGTGGCGGACGTGATCCACGCGCCGAAGCACCCGTACACCGTGGGCCTGATGGGCTCGATCCCGTCGGTGGGCGAGACCCGCGAACGGCTGGCGCAGATCGACGGCGCGATGCCGCGGCTCAACGCCATCCCGAAGGGCTGCGCGTTTAATCCGCGCTGCCCGAAGGTGTTCGCGACCTGCCGCGAACGGCGCCCCGACCTGATGCCGGCCGGCACGTCGCGGGCCGCGTGCTGGCTGCACGACGCGTCGGTCGCGAAGGAGGCCGCATGAGCACGGCGACCGCCCCCACCCCCACCGAGACCCGGGCCGGCGAGCCGATGGTCGTCGTCGACGACATCGTCAAGGTCTTCGACGTCTCGCCGCCCTGGCTCAACCGCGTGATCGAGCGCAAGCCGCGGACGCTGCTGCGCGCGGTCGACGGCGTGAGCTTCGAGATCGCGCGCGGCGAGACGCTGGCGCTGGTGGGCGAATCGGGCTGCGGCAAGTCGACCGTCGCGCGGATGCTGGTCGGGCTCTACGCGACCTCGCGCGGCTCGATCCGCTTCGAGGGCGCCGACATCGCGACGATGAGCACGGCGGCCGGGCGCTCGATGCGCTCGAAGCTGCAGATGATCTTCCAGGATCCCTACGCGAGCCTGAACCCGCGCTGGAAGGTCGCCGACATCATCGCCGAGCCGATCCGCGTGCATCGGCTGATCTCGGGCGAGGACGCGATCCGCGCGCGCGTGGGCCAGCTGCTGCAGCACGTGGGACTGGCGCCGGCGGACGCCGAGAAGTATCCGCACCAGTTCTCCGGCGGCCAGCGGCAGCGGCTGTCGATCGCGCGGGCGCTCGCCTCGCAGCCGAAGTTCCTCGTCTGCGACGAGCCGACCTCGGCGCTCGACGTGTCGGTGCAGGCGCAGGTGCTGAACCTGATGCGCGAGATCCAGCGCGCGGACGGCCTCACCTACCTGTTCATCTCGCACAACCTCGCGGTGGTCCACCACGTCAGCGACCGGGTGGGCGTGATGTACCTCGGCCGCATCGTCGAGCTCGCGCCCAAGCGCACGCTGTTCGCGACGCCGCGGCATCCGTACACGCGGATGCTGCTCGACGCGATCCCCGACATGGGGATGACGGGCAAGTCGCGCACGCCGGTGGCCGGCGAGGTGCCGAACCCGCTGAACCCGCCGACCGGCTGCACCTTCCACCCGCGCTGCCCGCTCGCGAACGCGCGCTGCAAGGCCGAGCGTCCGGTGCTCAGGCAGCTCGACGACGGCGCGCGCGTGGCCTGCCACGCGGTCGAGGAAGGACGGAGCTAGAGGCCATGCGACGTCGGCTGCTCGCGCTGCTCGCCCTGCCGCTGCTGGGTCTCGCCGGCTGCCAGACCGACCTCGCGCTGGTGGACCTGAAGGAGCGCTGGGCCGGACCGAACTCGCGGTTCCTGCCGATGGACGGGATCGAGGTGCACTGGCGCGACGAAGGCCCGGGCAGCGCCGCGCCCGGGGTCCGGACCGGCGAGCCGGCGGCGGCCTCGACCCCTTCGCCCGCCTCACCCGCCGCGCCCGCCTCGGGCGCCGCATCGGCCGCATCGGCAAGCATGTCCCCGCCCGCCCCCGGCGCCCCCTTCGCCGAGCCGCCCGCGATCCTGCTGCTGCACGGCACCGCATCCTCTCTGCACACCTGGGACGGCTGGGCGCGCGCGATGAGCCCGACGATGCGGGTCGTGCGGCTCGACCTGCCGGGCTTCGGCCTCACCGGCCCGCATCCGTCGGGCGACTACTCGGGCGCGGCCACCGCCGACTTCCTCGAGCGCTTCGCCAACGCCGCGGGCCTGAAGCGCTTCGCGATCGCCGGCAACAGCCTCGGCGGCTACTACGCGTGGCGCTTCGCGCTGCGCCATCCCGAGCGGGTGAGCGCGCTGATCCTGGTCGACGCGGTGGGCTATCCGATCCAGCCGGGCACCGGCGAGTCGGTGGCGATGCAGCTCGCGCGGATGCCGGTGGTGAGCGAGCTGATGCGCTTCGCGCCGATCCGCGGGATCGTCGAGCGCAGCCTCAAGGAGACCTACGTCGACGGGACCAAGGTCACGCCGGCGCTGGTCGACCGCTACGAGCAGCTGATGCTGAGGCCGGGCAACCGCGCGGCGATGGGCGACCGCGCCCGCGCCGAGCGCCGGCCGATCGGCTGGCAGCGGCTGTCCGAGCTGCGGATGCCCACGCTGATCCAGTGGGGCGAGGCCGACGCGTGGATCCCGATGTCGCACGCCGAACGGTTCCGCCAGGACATCCCGAACAGCCGCCTCGTCGTCTATCCCGGCCTCGGTCACCTGCCGATGGAGGAGGATCCGGACACCACCGTCCGCGACGCGATGATCTTCCTGCGCGGCGGCACCGTGCCCGGTCAGAAGTAGGTCCGGATCGCACGGGTCACGACGCCGTCGTCGTCCACCGCCCAGACCAGCCGCCACTTGTCGAAGGTGGTGCACGGATGCGAGACGCCGAAGGCGATCCAGTCGCCGACGGCGAGCGCGTCGGCGGGGTCCACCTTCAGGTAGCCGTGCTGGTCGTTGTGGCCGAAGACGCGCCAGTGCGCGGGCGCGTGCGACGGACGCAGATCGCGCCCCGGACGGAACACCCGCTTCGGAACCGGCAGGTCGGCGTCGGTGCCGACGTCGCGGCGGCCCAGCGTCACGATCGCGCGGTCGGGCTCGGGGCGCGACTGCACGGCCGCCCAGACCTCGAGCGCGCCGCGCGGCGGCTCGCCGCGGAACGCCGCGTCGAGGCCGCGCGCGGCGATCGCGGCCGCGTGCCGGCGGTACATGCCGTCGTCGTGGCTGAGGTAGCAGCCG
>JBAXJZ010000178.1:0-8135 GCA_037137595.1 Burkholderiales bacterium
GTCTCCTGGTGGCGGATCTGGGGCGGTCGTCCGTGGACGGGCCGTCGCCGCGAGATTCTAGCGTCGCGGCGCGACGCGACGCGGGTCGCCCGGCATTCCGCGCGGCCATGCGCGCGACGCGACGGGTCACCCGCAGGCCGACGTCCGTCGCGACGCGCTGGTCCGCGGTGCACCGATGGCGGACACTGCGCGCTCCGCCGACTCGCCGCCCTCCATGCCCGCGCTCCACGAACTGACCGCCGCCGAACTCTCGGTGGCCTACGGCCGCCGCGACCTGTCCCCCGTCGAGGTCGCCGAAGCCGTCCTCGACCGCATCGACGCCTGCGAGCCCCGCCTCAACGCGATGTACCTCGTCCTGCGCGACGCCGCGCTGCAGGCGGCGCGCGAGTCCGAGCGCCGCTGGAAGGGCGGGGCACCGCTGTCGCCGATCGACGGCGTGCCGATCACGCTCAAGGAGAACCTGTACACGAAGGGCGACCCGGCGCCGATCGGCACCGCGGCCGGCGACACGACACCGAAGGCCGAGGATTCGCCGGTGGCCGCGCGCGTGCGCGAGGCCGGCTGCACGCTGGTCGGCAAGACCACGATGCCGGACTTCGGGATGCTGTCCTCGGGCGTGTCCTCGTTCCACGGCATCACGCGCAACCCCTGGCGCCTCGACCGCAATCCCGCGGGCTCGTCGTCGGGCGCGGCCGCTGCGGCCGCGGCCTGCTACGGGCCGCTGCACGTCGGCACCGACATCGGCGGCTCGGTGCGCCTGCCCGCGACGCACACCGGCCTGTTCGCGCTCAAGCCCAGCCTGGGCCGCGTGCCGATCGACCCGCCGTACGCGGGGCGCGTGGCGGGCCCGATGACGCGCACCGTGCGTGACGCGGCGCTGCTCATGGACGCCATCGCGCGGCCCGACGCGCGCGACTGGATGAGCCTGCCGCCGCAGCCCGGCGCGGAGTGGGCCGCACGGCTGGACGGGCTGTCGGTGCGCGGGCTGCGGATCGGCCTGCTCGCCGACATGGGCGCGGGGCTGCCGGTGGATCCCGAGGTCCGTGCCACCTGCGAGGCCGCGGCGCGCGCGCTCGCGAACGCCGGCGCGATCGTGGAGCCGATGCCGAGCTTCCTCGCGCCCGAGATGCTCGACGGGATCTGCCGGTTCTTCGAGGCACGCTCGCACCTCGACCTGGCCGCGATGCCCGAGGCGATGCGCGCGAAGGTGCTGCCCTTCGTCGTCGACTGGGCGACGTGGCGCGCGTCGGCGTTCAGCGGCGCCGACGTGATGGCCGCGTGGGCGCAGGTGATGGCGATGCGCGAGGCCGCGGTGCGCGCGAGCGGCCGCTTCGACTTCGTGCTCTCGCCGGTCTCTCCGGTGCCGCCCTACGCGGCCGAACTGCACAGCCCGAACGAGGATCCGCGCGACGCGCTCGCGCACATCGCGTTCACCGTGCCCTGGAGCATGAGCGAGCAGCCGGCCGCGGCGGTCGGCTGGGGCACGAGCGCCGACGGACTGCCGATCGGCGTGCAGCTCGTCGGTGCGCGGTTCGAGGACCTCGCGGTGATGCGGCTGGCGCGCGCGGTCGAACTGCTGCGTCCGGCGCAGCCGCCCTGGCCGGCGCCCTGAGCGGCGGCGCGCGTCGCTACACTGTCGACACGCGGGGCGCGACGCGCCCCGGTGCGCACGGGAGACGCGCGATGCAGGACACGGAACGGATCGTCTCGCGCTTCGGTGCGCGCAGCACCGCGCTCGACGTGGTCGAGGGGCTGGACCTGTCGGGTCGGCAGGTCGTGGTGACCGGCGCGGCCGGCGGCGTCGGCGCCGAGACCGCCCGCGCGCTGGCCGCGGCCGGCGCCGAGGTGACGCTGGCGGTGCGTCGCCCCGAGCAGGGCGAGGCGCTCGCCGGGCGGCTGCGTGCGGAGCGGCCCTCGGTCCGGCTGCGCGTCGCGCGGCTCGACCTCGACGACCTGCCGGGCGTCGCACGCTTCGCGGCCGACTGGGCCGCCGAAGGCCGGCCGCTGCACGCGCTCGTCTGCAACGCGGCGATCATGGCCTGTCCGCTCGCGCGCACGCCGCAGGGCTGGGAGTCGCAGCTCGCGACCAACCACGTCGGCCACTTCGCGCTGCTGCGCGGCCTGCTGCCGGCGCTGCGCGCGGCCGCGCCGTCGCGCGTGGTGGTGCTCAGCTCGATCGGCCACCGCCTGTCGCCGGTGGTCTTCGACGACCTGCACTTCGAGCGCCGCCCCTACGACAAGTGGCTCGCCTACGGCCAGGCGAAGAGCGCGAACGCGCTGATGTCCTTCGGCCTGCACCTGCGTCACGGCGCCGACGGCATCACCGCGAACGCCGTGCACCCGGGCGGCATCATGACCGGGCTGCAGAAGCACCTGTCGCTCGAGGAGATGCGTGCGATGGGCTGGCTCGACGCGCAGGACCGCCCGATCGCGGTCTTCAAGACGCCCGAGCAGGGCGCGGCCACCAGCGTCTGGGCCGCGACCGCGCCCGAGCTCCAGGGCCGCGGCGGCCGCTACCTCGAGGACTGCGCCGAGGGGCTGCCGGGCACGCCGGGCAACCGGCTCGGCGGCTGGCTGCCGCACGCGCGGGACCCCGAGGCCGCGACGCGGCTCTGGGAGACGACCGAACGGATGCTCGCGGCGGCCTGAGCGGCCGCGCGCCTCCAGCGCCGCGGGGCGTCGCGGGTGCGATCCGTCAGCCCGCGGGGCGCGTGCGGTACATGCCCCAGCCGGTCATCGTCATCACGCTGACGCCGTCCTGGCGCAGCACGTCCCAGTGGAAGCGGATCATCCCGCGGTCGGGCTTGCTCTGCGAGCGGCGCGACTCGAGCACCGTGGTGCGCATCCGCAGCCGGTCGCCGGGGCGCACCGGCTGCACCCAGCGCAGCTCGTCGATGCCGGGCGAGCCCATGCTCGCCTGCGGCGAGATGTAGTGGTCCACCAGCATCCGCATCGCGCACGACGCGGTCATCCAGCCGCTCGCGATCAGTCCGCCGAAGTTCGAGGACTTCGCGGCCTGCGCGTCGACATGGAAGGGCTGCGGGTCGTAGCGGGTGGCGAAGTCGACGATCTCGGCCTCGGTCACCGTGTGGTCGCCGAACTCCGCGATCTCGCCGACCGGGTAGTCGTCGAACCAGCGCTGCTTGTACGGGACGAAGGACGGGGCGGGGTCAGGGGACACGGCAGGGGCTCCGGGGATCGGCCCTACAATAGCCGCGACCTCCGCACCGGGCAAACGCGCGCTCCCATGCTCGATCCGAACTACATCCGCGACCGCATCCGCACGGTGCCCGACTGGCCGCAGCCGGGCGTGATGTTCCGCGACATCACGCCGCTGCTGCAGGACCCGAAGACGCTGCGCGTGCTGGTCGACCTGTTCGTGCACCGGTACATGGACCGGGACCTGGACCTGGTCGCCGGCATCGACGCGCGCGGCTTCATCCTCGGCTCGATCGTGGCCTACGAGCTGAACCTGGGCTTCGTGCCGATCCGCAAGAAGGGCAAGCTGCCCTTCGACACGGTGGCCGAGTCGTACGAGCTCGAGTACGGCAGCGCGTCGGTCGAGCTGCACGCCGACGCCTGCCGGCCGGGCGACCGCGTGCTGCTGATCGACGACCTGATCGCCACCGGCGGCACGATGATGGCCGGCAAGAAGCTGATCGAGCGGCTCGGGGCCACCGTCGTCGAGGGCGCGGCGATCGTCGACCTGCCGGAGCTCGGCGGCTCGAAGCGGCTGCGCGACGCGGGCCTCGCGCTGCACACCCTGGTGAGTTTCGAAGGCCACTGACGGAGAGCGGATGAGCGCGCGGATGACGTTCTGGTTCGAGTACGGCAGCACCTACACCTGGCTGACGGTGGCGCGGCTGCCCGCGCTCGCGCGGGCGCGCGGCGTGCAGGTCGACTGGCGGCCCTTCCTGCTGGCGCCGATCTTCAAGCACCAGGGCATGGCGCAGGGGCCGTTCCTCGGCCATCCGCCCAAGCTGAAATACATGTGGCGCGATCTCGAGCGGCGCGCGGCGGTCCACGGCGTGCCCTACCGCAAGCCGAGCGTCTATCCGCCCAACACGCTGCTGACGGCGCGCGTGGGCACGCTCGCCTCGGCGCAGGGCTGGAGCGAGGCCTTCACCGGCGAGGTCTTCCGCCTGCACTGGACCGAGGACGTCGCGATCGGCACCGACGAGAACCTCAAGCGCGCGCTCGCCGCGGTGGGGCGTGACCCGGAGGCGACGCTGCTGGCCGCGCAGGCCGAGCCGAACAAGCAGCTGCTGCGCGCGATCACCGACGCGGCCGAGGCACTCGGCGTGTTCGGCTCGCCGTCGTTCACCATCGGCGACGAGCTCTTCTGGGGCGACGACCGGCTCGAGGACGCGCTCGACGCCGCGGTGCGGGCGGCCGCGTCGCCGGGCACGGCGGCAGCGTCGCCCGCCGCCTGAGCGCCGACGGCGCGCGGCACCCGCGGCGGCGACGATGCGCATCGACAAGTGGCTCTGGGCCGCGCGGTTCTTCAAGACGCGCGGGCTCGCGCAGGACGCGATCGACAACGGCCGCGTGCTCGTCGACGACGAGCGCGTGAAGACCGCACGCACGCTGCGCGTGGGCGAGACGGTGACCGTGCGCGTCGGCGACATCGCCCGCGTGGTGGTGGTCCGCGACCTGTCCGACACGCGCGGGCCGGCGAGCGTCGCGCAGCGGCTCTACGAGGAGACCGCCGAGAGCGTCGCCGCGCGCGAGGCCGAGCGCGAGCGGCGCCGGCTCTTCTCCGGGCCCGCGCAGGCGATCGAGGGCCGCCCCACCAAGCGCGACCGGCGTGCGCTCGACCGCGCGCGGGGCGAGGGATGAGCGCGCGGCGCGCCTGGCTGCGCGCTGCCGCCGGCGTCGTCGCGCTCACGGCGTCGCCGGTCCGGGTCCGGGCCGCGGCGCCGCAGGGCGAGGCGCTCGCCGCGTTGCGTGCCGGCGGCTGCGTGGTGCTGATGCGGCACGCGCGCACCGACCCCGGCGTCGGCGATCCGCCGGGCTTCCGGCTCGAGGCCTGCGGCACGCAGCGCAACCTCAGCGCCGAGGGCCGCTCGCAGGCCGAGGCGATCGGCGCGGCGCTGCGCGCGGCGGGCGTGCCGCTCGACGCGGTCCGCAGCAGCCGCTGGTGCCGCTGCCTCGACACCGCGCGGCTCGCGTTCGGGCGCGTGGAGCCGTGGCCGCCGCTCGACTCGTTCTTCGACGGGCGCGCGTCCGAGCCCGTGCAGACCGCGGCCGTGCGCGCGTGGGCGCTGGCGGTCGCCGGACCGGGCAACGCGGTCGGCGTCACCCACCAGGTCAACGTCACCGCGCTCACCGGCGAGTGGCTCGCGATGGGCGAGGCGCTGGTGCTGCGGCCCCGCGCGGGCACGCTGGAGATCGTGGGCCGCTTCGGCGGCTGAACCGGGCCGCGCGGTCCTGCGCGCCGCGCGGATCGTCACGATCGTGACGATCTCCGCGCGGTGACGCGCGCTCAGGCGAGCCCGCTTCGCTCGCGCTGGATCTGCGGCTTGGGCAGCCGCAGCAGGACCTTGAGGCCGCGCGGCTGCATCGTCATGCCCATCAGCTCGCCCACCGGATCACCGGTGGGCTCGAGCTCGAAGGACGCGAGCGTGGTGGCGAGGACCATCTTCGCCTCGAGCAGCGCGAGGTAGCGGCCCGGGCAGAAGCGCGGTCCGCCGCCGAAGGGCACGAAGGCGCGCCGGCCGCCGCCGCCGACGCCGGCGGCGGGTGTGCCCTGCGAGCCGGCCCCGCTCGCCGCCGCGGCGCCGGCGAGCCAGCGCTGCGGACGGAACGCGTCGGCATCCGGGAAGTGGCGCGGATCGGTTGCCGGCGGGCGCTTCAGCACGCAGACGAGCGTGCGCGCCGGGATCCGCGTGTCCATCAGCACCGAATCGCGGACGGCGGTGAACATGTTGAGCGGCGCCACCGGCTTCAGGCGGAGCGCCTCGAGCACCACGCCCTCGATCAGCGGCAGCCCGCGCGTGCTGTCGAACTCGTGCAGCGCCGCCCGCCGGGGCGCGCCCTCGCGTTCGGCCGAGAGCGCCTCGATCGCCTCGGTGCGGGCGGCGCGGCGCACGTCGGGGTGCAGCGACAGCAGGTGCAGCGCCCAGGCGATGGTGTTCGCGGTGGTGTCCTCGCCGGCGAGCAGCAGCGTCATCACGTTGCCGCGCAGCTCGTCGTCGGAGAGGCGTGCCTCCTCGTTCGCCGCCAGCAGCGCCTGCAGCAGGTTCTGCGGCGCCGCCTTCAGCGCCGGGTCGCGCGCCATCTCGGCGCGGGCGTTCGCGATGAAGCCCTGCACGGCGCGGCCGGCCACCGCGAGCGAGCGCTCGATCTCGCGGTCGGCCCGGCTGCGGAACCAGCGCCAGGTGGGCCACAGCGAATTGATGCGCCGGGCGATGCCCGAGAAGATCCGGTCGAGGTGCGGCTGCAGGGGATCGCCGTCGTCGCGGGCGAGCGTCGCCACGTCGGTGCCGAAGGCGAGCGAGCAGGTGACGTCGACGGTGTAGCGGGTCAGGTCGTCGCGCAGGTCGACCGGCGCGCCGGCGGTCGCGGCGGCCAGCCAGCGCGCGTGCAGCCGCTCCGTGGCGGTGACCACGGTCGGGAAGAAGCGCTTGAGGTGCGCCGGGTCCAGCGCACGCATCACCAGCGGACGCTGCCGGCGCCAGTCGTCGCCCTCGGCCGAGAAGAGTCCGTCGATGCCCATCTCGCGGAAGATGGGTCGGACCGCGAAGTGGCGCCTGAAATCGTGCGGGCGCTCGCGGAGCACGGTCAGCGTGGCGTCGGCGTCGGAGACGACCACCAGCGGCTGCGGGCCGAGCTTCAGCCGGTAGATCGGGCCGTGCTCCCGCGCCCACTGCTCGAGCAGCAGGTGCGCCCGGGACGGATCCCAGCGGTGCAGCGACCCGATCAGCGGCAGCCCGCGCGGACCGGGCAGGTCGCGGACCGTGCGCGAGGCATCCGCCGGAAGATCCGGACGGTGGGGCGGGGGGGCGGGCGGGGTCATCGGGCGGCTCACCGGTCCGCCATTGTGCAACGGGCGGGCGGGTTCGTCCCCGCCACGGAGGCAGCTTCCGGACCCGGCGGCAGGTTCGCCAGCGGTCGGTCGCGCCGCATGCGGGGACCGGGTCGGCCGGCGACCGGGTCGGCAGCGCGGCGGCGTCGCCCAAACGGTCGGCCTCGGCCTCGGACGGGTCGGTCGGCGCATCGGAACGGGTCGGTGTCGCCGCGGAACGGGTCGCGGTCGTCGCGCAACGGGTCGTGCCCGCTCGCGGTGCGAGTTCCGCCGCCCATCCGCTCCTGACGGGACGGGGGTCAAAGAGTCCTGAAGGATGCCGAACTGTCTCCTTGCAGTCGTCCCCGGCGATCCCACAGCGACCGGGACGGTTCAGGGGTGGCGGCGAAGCCGTCGGCGTGGGCCGGCGGTGACCCAACGGACGAGCCTCATGCCCCAACGCGTCTCCGAAGCCTTCCACGCACCGCCCGTGCCTCGCCGCACGGGTCGGCGCCGCGCGTTCGCCGCGGTGCTGGTCGGTGCGCTGGCGGCGACCGTGCCGCAGGCGGGGGTCCTGGCGAGCGACCTGATGCCGGGCGACCTGATGGCCCGCAGCCTGCCGCGGGTCGGCGGCGAGGTCGAGCCGATCGCCCGCGTCGCGCGGCCGGCCCAGCGCGGCCTGCCCGTGCTCCGGGACCTCCTGGAAGCACCGCCGCGCGTCTCCGCCCTGATCGACCTGCCCGAGGCGCCCGTGCGCGCCACCGTCGTCGCCGTCGCGGCGCCGACCCGGGCCCCGGCGGCCGAGCCGGTGGTCGAGGCCCGGACGCCGTCGGTCGCCGTGCCGACGCCGTCGGTCGCGGTCGCGGTGTCGACGGTGGTCTCCACCTTCGACAGCGCCGCGTCGTTCGCGTCGATGTCGGTCGATCCGACCTACGTGCCCAACCGGATGCCGGTCGCCCGCACGACCGTCGCGAAGGTCGCGCCGGTCGCGGCCCGGACCCCGGCGGCGCCGGCCGTCGAGCCGCTCGGCCAGGCGGCGTCGTTCGCCGATCTGCCGCCGCCGCCGGTGCTGTTTTCCGCCGCGTCGCAGTCGGTGTCAGACGCGCCCAACTCGCCCACCACCGTGGTC
>JBAXJZ010000179.1:0-8057 GCA_037137595.1 Burkholderiales bacterium
CGGCTAACGAACCGGGCCCGCGGCCTCCGCCGGCGCCCCGTCGCCGGCGAGCGCCTCGGCGAGCACGTCGAACACCACGCGGATGCGCCGCGAGGTGCGCAGCTCCCGATGCGTGACCAGCCAGATCGGCACGCTCGGCCCGGGCACCGCATCGAGCACGCGGACCACGCCCGGCGTGATCCGCGCGATCTCGTCCATCGTCACGCCGATGCCCAGCCCCTGCCGCACCAGCAGCCAGTGCATCAGCGTGCTGCCCGCGTGGCAGCTGAACCGGGCGGCGTCGATCGGCAGGCCGAGTGCGCGCAGGGTGTCCGCGTAGGCGGGCGACCGGTCGCTGCCGACGAACTCGAGCCCTGCGGCGTCCGCGGCGGTCCGCGGACGGCCGTGTCGGCGCACCCATGCCTCGGCGGCGTAGAAGCCCGCGGGGGCGTCGCGGATCCGTCGTCCGATCAGGTCGGGCTGGTCGGGGCGCAGGTGGCGGATCGCGATGTCGGCCTCGCGGCGCCGCAGGTCGCTGATCGCGTCGGTCAGCACCACCTCGACGACGATGCCGGGCGCCTCGCGGCGCAGGCGCTCGAGCACCGGCGGCAGCAGGAACGCCCCGACCACCTCGGTCGCGGACACCGAGACCGGGCCGTCGACCGCCTGCGCGCGACCGGTGGCGGACCGATGCAGGTCCTCGGCGGCCGCGCCCATCGCGCGGGCGTGCTCCAGCAGCGCGACGCCGGTGCCGGTGAGTGACATCGACCGGCCGATCCGCTCGAACAGCGTGACGCCGAGACGCCGCTCGATCGCCGCGACCTGCCGGCCGAGCGTGGGCTGCGACACGCCGAGCCGGCGCGCCGCGGCCGACAGCGTGCCCGCCTCGGCCGTCTCGAGGAACGCCTTCAGGTGGTTCCAGTCGAGGTGATCGATGCGTGGATGCATGAGACGTCTGCAATGACGGCCGATGTACGGCGACGGCTGCATGGATAGCATGACCGCACCCGTCCGTCAGCGCCGGTCCGCCGGCCTCCCGATGCACGCACCGCCCCGCCCCGCGCCCGCCCGCCCGCTCCGCGATGCCGCGCAGGCCCGCTTCTGGAACCGGCTCGCCCGCCGCTATGCCCGCGATCCGATCGCCGATCCCGCCGGCTACGAGGCCACGCTGCGCCGCGTGGCGGGGCTGCTCGATCCGGGGCACTCGGTGCTCGAGATCGGCTGCGGCACCGGCACCACCGCGCTGCGGCTCGGCGCGGGCGCACGCCGGCTGCTCGCCACGGACCTGTCGGAGGAGATGATCGCCATCGCCCGCGAGAAGCTCGCGTGCCAGCCGGTGACCGGGTTGCGCTTCGAGGTCGCCGCCGCCGAGGACGGCGCGCCGGACGGCGAGCGCCGCGACGTGGTGATGGCCTTCAACGTGCTGCACCTGGTCGCGGACCTGGACCGGACGCTGGCGACGGTCGCGCGCTCGCTCGAGCCGGGCGGCCTCTTCGTGTCGAAGACCCCGTGCCTGGCCGAGATGAACGTCCTCGTCCCGTCGGTGCTGCTGCCGGTGATGCGCGCGCTGGGCCGGGCGCCGGCCGTGCGGGTCTTCGACGCCGGGCGGCTCCGCGCCGCGATCGCACGCCACGGCTTCGCCGTCGAGGCGGTCGAGCGGCATGGCACGACGCGGCGGGACGCCCGGGCCTTCATCGTCGCCCGCCGGATCGGCGGGGGTGCCGGCACGCCGGTCGGGTGACCCGCGCGGCGGCCGGTCCGCGCCGGTCCGCGCCGCGCCGGGCCGGCCGCGACGGGCGCCCGGTCCGCCGCGGGCCTCAGCGCGCGGCCACCGCCGAATCGATCGCGGCCTTCAAGCCGCCCACGATCAGGTCCACGTGCGACGCGTCGATCACGTAGGGCGGCGCGAGCAGCACGTGGTCGCCGCGGCGGCCGTCGATCGTGCCGCCCATCGGGTAGCACATCAGCCCCGCGTCGAACGCGGCCTGCTTGACCTTCGCGTTGACCTTCGCGGCCGCATCGAACGGCGCTTTCGTCGCGCGGTCGGCCACCAGCTCCACGCCCCAGAAGAGGCCGCGGCCGCGGATGTCGCCGACGTTCGGGTGGTCGCCGAGCGCCCGCCGCAGTTCGCGCTCGAGCAGCGCGCCGGTCTCGCGGACGCGCGCGAGCAGCCCCTCCTCGTCGATCACCCGCTGCACCGCGAGCGCCGCGGCGCAGGCGATCGCGTGGCCGAGGTAGGTGTGGCCGTGCTGGAAGAAGCCCGAGCCGTCGGCGAAGGCGTCGAACACGCGCCGTGACAGCAGCGCGGCGCCGATCGGCTGGTAGCCGCCGCCCAGGCCCTTGGCGATGGTGACGATGTCCGGCACCACGCCGTCCTGCTCGCACGCGTAGAGCGTGCCGGTGCGGCCCATCCCGCACATCACCTCGTCGAGGATCAGCAGCACGCCGTGGCGGTCGCAGACCTCGCGCACCCGGCGGAAGTAGCCCGGCACCGCGGGCACCGCGCCCAGCGTCGCACCCACCACCGGCTCGGCGACGAAGCCGATCACGCGGCCCGGACCCGCGGCGACGATCGCCGCGTCGAGCTCGGCCGCGAGCCGTTCGCCGTAGGCCTCGGACGACTCGCCGGCCGCGCGGTCGCGGTATTCGTAGCAGGGCGCCACGTGCACCGCAGGCGCCAGCAGCGGCGCGAACGGTTCGCGCCGCCACATGTTGCCGCCCACCGACAGCGCGCCCAGGGTGTTGCCGTGGTAGCTCTGCCGGCGCGCGACGAACAGCGTGCGCTGCGGCTCGCCGCGCTCGAGGAAGTACTGCCGCGCCATCTTCAGCGCGGCCTCCATCGCCTCCGACCCCCCGGACACGAAGTAGGCGTGGCTGATGCCCTCGGGCGCGCGCTCGACCAGGGTGTCGGCGAGCCGCTCGGCGACCTCGGTGGTGAAGAACGAGGTGTGGGCATAGGCCAGCCGCCGGGACTGGTCCTCGATCGCGGCGACCACCGCCGGATGCCCGTGGCCGAGGCAGGAGACCGCGGCGCCGCCGCAGGCGTCGAGCCAGCGCCGCCCGTCCTCGCCGGTCAGCCAGGGGCCCTCGCCCGACACCACCTTCGGATACCGGCCCCGGGCCTGGCGATGGAGGATTCGGCTCATTCGGATCGTGACCTCGCTGTCATGGCACCGACATCGTGCGTCGCCATTATCGCCGCTTCCTCCGGACCCCTCGGGACGAGGCGATGCACGACCGCAGCACCGGGATCGAGATGCCGACGATGCTCATGATGATGACCGCCGCCGCACGGATCCTCGGGACCACCCGGCGGGACTGGCAGCGCAGCGGACGGGCTCGCTTGACACCCCGTGCCCCCGCGACTACCTTCCCGCCCAGTCTCATCGCCGATGCGGGAGAGACCGGCCCCCGGACACCCGTGTCCGGCCTGGCGCCGGCGCCGAAGGTGTATCGCCCCGGAAACTCTCAGGCAAAAGGACCGCATCGGATCGGACTCTCTGGAGAGTAGGTCGCGCGCCCCCTCGCGGGTGCCCGGCCTCGCCGAAGGTCAATCTCTCAGGCAAACGGACAGAGGGGGCGCAGCGAGGTCACGCGGGTGGCCCGGCTGCGTTCCCGCGTCGGCGCGCGTCCTCCGCGCGCCGGCGACGATGCCCGCAGCGACCGACCTCCTCCGGAGCCTCCCTTGGCCAGCCCTTCCGACCTCCGCTACACCGAATCCCACGAGTGGGTCCGCGACAACGGCGACGGCACCGTCACCGTCGGCATCACCGAGCACGCCCAGGAGGCGCTCGGCGAGCTGGTCTACGCCGAGCTGCCCCAGCCGGGCCGCACGGTCTCGAAGGGCGAGGCGGTCGCGGTGGTCGAGTCGACCAAGGCCGCCTCCGACGTCTACGCGCCGATCGACGGCGAGGTGATCGAGGCCAACGACACGCTCGGCGGCGCGCCGCAGACCGTCAACGAGGCGCCCTACGCCGGCGGCTGGCTGTTCAGGCTCAAGCCCGCGAACCCCGCGCAGATCGCCGCGCTGCTCGACGCGGCCGGCTACGACGCCGGCCCCGCCGCCTGACGGGAGGTCCGCGATGATCCACGGCGAGAACCTCGGCCAGGACCTGCAGGCCCTGCTCGGCCACGACGAGTTCCATCCCCGGCACATCGGCCCGGGCGGCGCGCAGGAAGCGCGGATGCTCGAGACCATCGGCTACGCGTCACGGCAGGCGCTGATCCGCGACACGGTGCCGGCCGCGATCCTGCGCGACGAGCCCCTCGCGATCGTGCCGCCGGCCACCGAGGCCGCCGCGCTCGCCGAGCTCGAGGCGATCGCCGCGCGCAACCAGGTCTGGCGCAGCTACATCGGCGCGGGCTACCACGGCACGCTCACGCCCGAGCCCATCAAGCGCAACGTGCTCGAGAACCCCGGCTGGTACACGGCCTACACGCCGTACCAGGCCGAGGTCGCGCAGGGCCGGCTCGAGTCGCTGATGAACTTCCAGCAGATGGTGGTCGACCTGACCGGGCTCGCGGTCGCGAACGCGTCGCTGCTCGACGAGGCCACCGCCGCGGCCGAGGCGCTGGGCGTGATCCGCCGCGCGTCGCGCCACGCGTCGAAGCGCTTCCTCGTCGACGCCTCCGTCCACCCGCAGGTGATCGCGGTGATCCGCACCCGCGCGAAGTGGATGGGCGTCGAGGTGGTGGTGGCCGACGCCGCGTCGTTCGACGCCTCGACCGTCTTCGGCGCGCACGTCCAGTGCCCCGACACCGAGGGCCGGCTGCGCGACTTCTCCGGGCTCGCCGCCGCGCTGCACGCCGGCGGCGCGCGCCTGTCGCTCGGCGTCGACCCGCTGGCCGCGATGCTGGTGAAGTCCGCCGGCGCGATGGGCGCCGACGTGGCCATCGGCTCGGCGCAGCGCTTCGGCGTGCCGCTGGGCTACGGTGGCCCGCACGCCGCGTTCATGGCGGTCCGCGACGATCTCGTGCGGATGATGCCGGGCCGGATCATCGGCGTCTCGAAGGACGCCGCCGGCAACCTCGCCTACCGGATGTCGCTGCAGACCCGCGAGCAGCACATCCGCCGCGACAAGGCCACCTCGAACATCTGCACCGCGCAGGCGCTGCTGGCGAACATGGCCGCGTTCTACGCGGTCTACCACGGCCCGCAGGGGCTGCTGCGGATCGCGCTGCGCACGCACGCGATGGCGCGGCTGCTGCTCGCCGCGACGAAGCTCGCCCCGGTGCACGCGGCGTTCTTCGACACCGTGGTGATCGATGTGGAGGCCGCCGGCCTCGACGCCGCCGCGCTCGCCTCGCGCGCCGCCGCGCAGCGCATCAACCTGCGCACGTTCGCGGACGGTCGCGTCGCCATCGCCTTCGACGAGACCGTGGGCGTGGCCGATGTCGCCGACGTCGCCTTCGTGCTCACCGGCACCCGCCCCGACCCCGAGGCGCTGGCGCGCACGCCGGGCATCGGCGCCGAACCCGCCGCGATCCCCGAGGCGCTGCGCCGCGAGAGCGCGGTGCTGACCCACCCGGTCTTCAACCGCTTCCACAGCGAGACCGAGTTCGTCCGCTACCTGAAGAAGCTCGAGAACCGCGACATCTCGCTGGTCCACTCGATGATCCCGCTGGGCTCGTGCACGATGAAGCTGAACGCCGCCGCCGAGATGGCGCCGGTCAGCTGGCCGTCGTTCGCGGCCATCCATCCGTTCGCGCCGCGCGAGCAGGCCGAGGGCTACGCCGAGATGCTGCGCCAGCTCGGCGACTGGCTCGCCGAGATCACCGGCTTCCACACCGTCTCGTTCCAGCCGAACTCCGGCGCGCAGGGCGAATACGCGGGCCTGCTCGCGATCCGGAACTGGCAGGCCGCGCGCGGCCAGGGCCACCGCGACGTCTGCCTGATCCCGTCGTCGGCGCACGGCACGAACCCGGCCACCGCGCAGATGATGGGCATGCGGATCGTCGTCGTCGCCTGCGACGCCGACGGCAACATCGACGTGGCCGACCTGGCCGCGAAGATCGCGCAGCATCGCGACGCGCTCGCCGCGCTGATGGTCACCTACCCGTCGACGCACGGCGTCTTCGAGGCGGCGATCAAGGACATCTGCGCGGCGGTGCACGAGGCCGGCGGCCAGGTCTACATGGACGGCGCGAACCTCAACGCGCAGGCGGGCCTCACGCGCCCGGGCGACATCGGCGCCGACGTCTGCCACATGAACCTGCACAAGACCTTCTGCATCCCGCACGGCGGCGGCGGACCGGGCATGGGCCCGATCGCCGTGGCCGCGCACCTCGCGCCGCACCTCGCGAGCGATCCGTACGCCGAGTCCGACGCCGCCAACAGCGTGTCGGCCGCGCCCTTCGGCTCCGCGCTGATCACCACCATCTCGTGGATGTACATCCGGATGATGGGCGCCTCGGGCATCCGCAAGGCGACCGAGGCCGCGATCCTGAACGCGAACTACGTCGCCGCGCGGCTGAAGGGGCACTTCCCGGTCCTCTACACCGGAACCAACGGCCGGGTCGCGCACGAGTGCATCCTCGACGTGCGGCACCTGAAGGGCGAGTGCGGCATCACCGCCGAGGACATCGCGAAGCGCCTGATGGACTACGGCTTCCACGCGCCCACGCTGTCGTTCCCGGTCGCGGACACGCTGATGGTGGAGCCGACCGAGAGCGAGTCGAAGGCCGAGCTCGACCGCTTCTGCGACGCGATGATCGCGATCGCCGGCGAGATCGCGAAGGTCCGCTCGGGCGAGTGGGACCGCCTGGACAACCCGCTGAAGAACGCGCCGCACACCGCGTTCGAGGCGACCGGCGACTGGACCCATCCGTACTCGCGCGAGACCGCGGTCTATCCGCTGCCGTGGGTGCGCGACGCGAAGTTCTGGCCGCACGTCAAGCGCATCGACAACGCCGCCGGCGACCGTCAGCTGGTCTGCACCTGCCCGCCGACCTCGGAGTACGAGGCATGACGGCGGAGGCGATCCGCCGCATCCCGCTGGAGGCCGTCCACCGCGAGCTCGGCGCGAAGTTCGGCCCGTTCGCGGGCTACGAGATGCCGATCCAGTATCCGGCCGGTCTCAAGGCCGAGCACGCGGCGACCCGCGAGCGTGCGGGCCTGTTCGACGTCTCGCACATGGGCCAGGTGCGGATCCGCGCGAAGGACGGCAGCGCCGCGTCCCTCGCGCGCGGCCTCGAGGCTGCGCTGCCGGTGGACTTCGACGGCTGGCCCCTGGGCCTGCAGAAGTATTCGGTCCTGCTGAACGACGGCGGCGGCATCGAGGACGACCTGATGCTGGTCAACCTCGGCGACGAGGTGCGGATGGTCGTCAACGCGGGCAACCGCGACGCCGACTTCGCGCGCCTGGTCGCGCTGTGCCCGACGCTGTCGTTCGAGTGGGTCGACGCGGCGCTGGTGGCGCTGCAGGGGCCGGCGGCCGAGAGCGTGCTCGCCGCGCTCGATCCGTCGGCTGCGGCGATGACCTTCATGCAGGCGCGCGAGCTGTCGCTCGAGGGCTTCGCCTGCTTCACCAGCCGCTCGGGCTACACCGGCGAGGACGGCTACGAGATCTCGCTGCCGATGGACGGCGCCGAGCTGATCGTCCGCAGGCTGCTGGCCGACGCGCGGGTGCAGCCGGTGGGGCTGGGCGCGCGCGACACGCTGCGCCTGGAAGCCGGGCTGCCGCTGCACGGCAACGACATCACGCCGTCCACCACCCCCGTCGAGGCCGGCCTCGCGTTCGCGATCCCGAAGTCGCGGCGCACGGGCGGCGCGAAGGCGGGCGGCTTCCCCGGTTCGGCGACCGTGCTGGCGCAGCTGGCCGACGGTCCGGCCCGCAGGCTGGTGGGTCTCGTCTCGCCCGAGGCGATCCCGATCCGCTCGCACGCGGCGATCGTCGGCGCGGACGACGCGGCGGTCGGCGAGGTCACCAGCGGCACGGTGTCGCCGACGCTCGGCCGGCCGGTGATGCTGGCCTACGTGCAGGCCGCGGTGCTCGCTGCGGGCGGCGCGCTGCGCGCGTCGGTCCGCGACAAACGGCCGACGGTCGAGGTGACGAAGCTGCCCTTCGTGCCGAAGCGCT
>JBAXJZ010000180.1:0-8054 GCA_037137595.1 Burkholderiales bacterium
ATCATCATCCCAGCATGCAGGGCCTTTCACCCTGGCCGTAGCCGATTGCACAGGCCATGGGGTACCTGGCGCTATGCTATCGCTGCTAGTGAGTAATTCTCTGGAGAGGATTTTTTCTACCGAACCTGACAAATCTCCGGCAGAGGCACTAATGACGCTAGATTTCCTCGTTCGTAGCGGACTCAACCAAGACGCAGAGGATAGTGAAAGTGACGATGGCTGTGACGCGATGATTATGCGCATCGATCGCGAACAGCGCAGGATTATTTTTGCTGGTGCCAAAATCGGTGCATTCCAACTCACGTCTGAAAGAACAGTCATCCGACATCTACCCACTCGTGCAAGCCTCGGTTATTGCCAGCGGCCAGATCCTGAAGATGAACCCAACGACCAGGTGATCGCGTATACGCCAGGCGATACATTTGTAGTCGTCACGAATGGCTTTACAGATCAAATAGGTGGTCCATCAACTCCTCCCAGCTCGTTTGGATATCGACGCATCGAACAAACACTTACGCCGCTGGCCTCTCGTCCTGCCGAACAGATTGCACAGCGACTTAAAGAAGAATTTGATTTATGGCATGACCGACATCGACGACCGCGATCCCTTCGCCGGCACGCCGTGGCACAAGTACGTGCCGGCGCGGGTGACGGCGGTGGCGGGCTGACATGGCAACCCGACCGACCGACGCGCAGCTGTACGAGCTCCACGCCTACTTCGCCGGCATCGCCGTCGAGAACTACAACCGCCACGGCGCGGTCGGCCCCTCGCTGTTCGCGGTGCGGCTGGGCACCGACGCGCTGATCGGTTCCGTCGTCGAGATGGACGACGTGATGCGCGCGCTGCAGTCCTCGGACGAGATGCGCGCGAAGTTCGCGCCGGTGGTCCAGGCGATGCTCGCCGAGGGCGGGATCATCCGCGAGGACTTCAGGAAGAAGGGCCTGCCGCTGCCGGACCTCGCGGTGCACATCGTCGAGAGCCGCGCGGCCGACGCGAACGGTGACGGGCCGCGCGACGTCGTCACGGTCGGGCTGCACAGCGCCGCGGGCACCGTGCTCGGCCACTGCCCGATCGAGGCCGGCACGCCGCCGCGCGCACGCGTCGAGCCGCTGGACCTCGGGACCGCGCGCCGCGACGCGCCCAGCCTGATGCCCGACGTACCGCCGCCGGCCACGCTGCACTGATCGGTCCGTCCGCGCACGGCCGGCCGGGGCCGCACGCGCCCCGCGTCCGCACGGCCTTGCGCACGCCCGACCCCGATCCCCCCGCCGCGGTTCCGCAGACCGCCCCCGCCGCGTGAACCGGCCGGCGGTTCCTGCGAGGATCGCCGACCCACCGCGTCCCCAGGAGTCCGCAGCCATGACCGGCACGTTCGCCCGCAGCCAGCACGTCACCAAGACCGCCGTCGTCACCGCGCACGGCGTCGTCTCGGCCCAGCACCGCCTGGCCGCCGAGCTCGGCGCGCAGGTGCTCGCCGGCGGCGGCGACTGCATCGACGCGGCGGTGGCCGTGTCCTTCGCGATCGGCGCGCTCGAGCCGTGGATGAGCGGCGTGGGCGGCATCGGCGCGATGGTGGTCCACCGCGCGAAGGAGAACCGGACCGAGGTGCTGTCCTTCGGCGGCGAGTCGCCGGCCGGCCTCGATCCGCGCGACTACCCGCTCGCCGCGCAGGGCACCGCGCGCAGCCTGTTCCCCTGGCCGGTGGTCGAGGGCGACCGCAACCTGCACGGCCCCGGCTCGATCGCCGTGCCCGGCGTGGTCGCGGGCCTGGGCGAGGCGCACGCACGCTGGGGCCGGCTGCCGTGGCGCGACCTGGTGCGCCCGGCCGCCGCGTTCGCCGACGAGGGCATCGTCGTCGACTGGTTCACCACGCTGGCGATCGCCACCGGCGCCGACGAGATGCGCCGCTACCCCGAGGCGTCCGCCGAGTTCCTGCGCGACGGCCTCCCGCCCGCGCCCGCCTGGGGCGTGCGCGACGTCGAGCGGCTGCCGCGGCCGCGCTACGGCGCGACGCTGCGCCACATCGCCGACCACGGCGCGCGCAGCCTCTACGAGGGCGACCTCGCGCACGCGCTCGCCAACGAGATCGCCGCGGCCGGCGGTCCGCTGCGGGCGGCCGACCTCGCCTCGTACCGCGTGCGCGCGAGCGCGCCGCTCGCGATCCCCTACCGCGGCGCGACCGTGCACGCCGTGCCCGAGCTGACCGCCGGCCCCACGCTCGCGCAGACCCTGCTCGAGCTGTCGTCGTGGACCCCGTCGGGGACCGCGCCCGACGCCGACGCCTACGCCGCCTACGGCCGCGCGCTGCAGCACGCCTACCGCCAGCGCCTGTCCGACATGGGCGACGCCGACGGCCGCCGCACGGTCGGCGCCGAGCACCTGCCGCGCCCCTCGTGCACCACGCACTTCAACGTGGTCGACGCCGAGGGCAACATGGTCTCGGTCACGCAGACGCTGCTGGGCATCTTCGGCTCGAAGTTCGTCGGTCCGACCACGGGCATCCTGATGAACAACGGGATCATGTGGTTCGACCCCCGCCCCGGCGGCGCGAACGCGCTGGGCCCGGGCAAGCGCTGCCTGTCGAACTACACGCCGGTGATCGCCGACCTCGGCGGCGGCCGGCGGATCGCGCTCGGCGCCTCGGGCGGACGCCGGATCCTGCCCGCGGTCGCCCAGGTGCTGTCGTTCGCGATCGACTACCGGATGGACCTGCAGGCCGCCTTCGACACGCCGCGGATCGACGCGTCCGAGGGCGCGGTGCTGATCGGCGACACGCGGATGGGCCCGGCGGTGCTCGAGCGGCTCGGCCGCGAGTTCGACCTGGAGACGGTGGCGCCGCAGACGCTGCCGATGAAGTTCGCCTGCCCGTCGGCGGTGCTGCGCGACGGCACGACGAACCAGGGCGCGACCGAGGTCTTCAACCCCTGGTCGGACGCGGCCGCGGCGGGCTGAGCGCGGCGAGCGTGACGATGAGCCTGCCCCCCATCGACTTCGAGACCGACGTCCTCGTCGTCGGCTCCGGCCCCACCGGCGCCACCGCCGCGCTCGCGCTGGCCCGCTGCGGCGTGCGCGTCCACCTCGTCTCGAAGTGGAACTGGCTCGCCAACACGCCGCGCGCGCACATCACAAACACCCGCGCGGTCGAGGTGCTGCGCGACCTGGGCGTCGAGGAGGAGGCGCGCAAGCACGCCACCCCCTGGGAGTGGATGGGCGAGACGCTGTGGACCACGAGCTTCGCCGGCCCCGAGATCGCGCGGCTGCGCACCTGGGGCACCGGCGAGGAGCGGATCGGCGACTACCTGCGGCAGAGCCCCTGCCCGATGCTCGACCTGCCGCAGACCTTCATGGAGCCGGTGCTGATCCACCACGCGGCCGCGGCCGGCGCGTCGCTCGCGATGAACACCGAGTACGTGTCGCACGAGCAGGACGCCGACGGCGTGACGGTCGCGCTGCGCGACCGGCTGTCGGGCCGCGCATACGCCGTCCGCGCGAAGTACGTGGTCGGCGCCGACGGCGCGCGCTCGAAGATCGTCGAGGACCTGGGCCTGCCGCTCGAGGGCCACCTCGCCCGCGCCGGCACGCACTACACGCTGTTCAGGGCCGACCTGTCGCGCTTCGTCGCGCACCGGCCGAGCATCCTCTACTGGATCGTCTCGCCCGACGCGGCCTTCGGCGAGATCGGCCAGGGCCTGCTGCGCGCGATCCGGCCCTGGGACCAGTGGATCGCCGGCTGGGGCTTCGACAAGGACGCCGGCGAGCCGCAGTACACCGACGAGGAACTGGTGCGCCGCATCCGGATCCTGATCGGCGACGACACGGTCCCGGTCGAGATCGAGTCGCGGATGATCTGGTACGTGAACCAGCAGTTCGCGACCGCCTATTCGAAGGGTCGCGTCTTCTGCGGCGGCGACGCGGTCCACCGCCACCCGCCGTCGAGCGGGCTGGGCTCCAACACCTGCATCCAGGACGCCTTCAACCTCGCGTGGAAGCTCGCGTACGTGGTCAAGGGCTGGGCCGGGCCGTCGCTGCTCGACTCGTACTCGCTCGAACGCGCCCCGGTGGGCCGGCAGGTGGTGATGCGCGCGAACCAGTCGCGGCTCGACTACGCGCCGCTCAACCGCGCGTTCCGCGACCTCGACTCGCCGGACCCGGTCCGCGACGGGCTGCGCAAGCTCGCCGACCCGGGGCCCGAGGGCATCGCGCGCCGCGCCGCGCTGGCCGAGGCGCTGGACCTCAAGAACACCGAGTTCAACGCGCTGGGCACGGAAACCAACCAGCGCTGCGCGTCGGCCGCGGTGATCCCCGACGCCGATGCGGGCGAGGAGACCTTCACCCGCGATCCGGGCCTGCACGCGCAGGCCACCACGCGGCCGGGCGCGAAGATCCCGCACGTCTGGCTGGTCGACGGCGACGGCCGCCGGATCTCGACGCTGGACGTCGTCGGCCGCGGCCTGTTCACGCTGGTCACCGGCCTGTCGGGCACGGCCTGGGTCGACGCGGCCCGCGCGCTCGGCGAGCCCTGCCTGCGCACGGTGGTGATCGGCGCGCCGGGCGCGCTCGACGCCTATTGCGCGTGGCACCGTGCGCGCGAGGTGGACGAGGCCGGCGCGCTGCTGGTGCGCCCGGATGGCGTCGTCGCCTGGCGCCGGTGCGACGCGGTCCACGACGCGGCCGAGGCCGGCGCGGCGCTGCGCGACGCGCTCGATGCGGTGCTGGGACGGCGACCCGCCTGACGGCGGACGGCTGCGGGGCGGGGCTGGGAAACGGAAGGGGTGACGGGGGCACGCGCTGCGGACGGGCGTCCGCGGCGGGCGGGTGGAGCCGGCGGACGCCGGCCCCGTCGAGGCGCCGGGCTCAGCCCTGGGCGCGGTCGTCCTGCGACGACGTGGTGGCCTGCGGCGCCGCGAAGGCGTCGGCGAATCGGCTGAGATCGCTCCAGCCGCATTCGGCTTCCACGCGGGCGAGGGCCTGCTCGGTGGTTTCGGCCGGAACGTCGTGTCCGTTGTCGATGGGGTTCATGTCGGTCCTCGTGCTGCTGCGTCACCCACGTCTGCCCAACGCGCGGACCCCCGGATCGGCTGACGCGCGATCGATGCGATCGCGACCCGTGCAGCCCCACGCGTCGTGGTTCACAGATCGTAGGCCGCCGCCATGACGCGGTCATGACGCAACAGTATGAGATGACGGCCGGAGAAGGCCGCGTCGTACCGCGGATCGACGATCGGACAGGCGGCGACGACGACCGGCGCGCCCTCGATCGCGCCACGCACGCCCCTCGCGGCGACGCGTCGGATCGACGCGTCGCGCGGGGCGACTCAGTCGGCGTAGATGCCGGCCTGGCGGATCACCGGACCCCACTTCGCGATCTCGGACTCGAGGAAGGTCCGCAGGCCCGCCGGGGTCATTTTCTCGGGCGGCACGATGTCCGCGCTCAGCTCGACCATCCGCTGCTTCACGGTGGCGTCGTCCATCGCGGCGCGCAGCGCGGCATTGAGCCTGTCGAGCACCGGCTGCGGCGTGCCCTTGGGCGCGTAGAGGCCGTGCCAGACCTTCACCTCGAAGCCGCGCAGCCCCTGCTCGTCCAGCGTCGGCACGTTCGGCAGCGCGGCCAGCCGCTTGGGCACGGTCACGCCGAACACCTTCACCCGGCCGTCCTTGATCAGCGGCACGGTCTGGGTCGTCTGGTCGCACAGCAGGTCGACCTGGCCGCCGAGCAGGTCGGTCATCGCCGGGCCGGTGCCCTTGTAGGGCACGGTCGTCATGTCGATGCCGACGGCGCTCTGGAACAGCAGCCCGCACAGGTGCGAGACCGCGCCGAGGCCGGCGTTGGCGAGCGTGACCTTGTCGCGGTTCGCGCGGATGTAGGCGAGCAGCTCGTCGAGCGTGTTCGCGGGGAAGTCCTTGCGCGCGAGCAGGGTCATCGGCACGTCGACGACCTGGCCCAGGTACTCGAAGTCCTTCAGCGGGTCGAAGGTCATCTTCCGGTAGAGCGCCGGCGCGGTCGCCATGCCCATGTGGTGCATGAAGATCGTGTAGCCGTCGGGCTTCGAGCGGGCGACGCGGGTGGCACCGATGGTGCCGCCCGCGCCCACCGTGTTCTCGACCACCACCTGCTGGCCGAGCGACCTGGCCATCGGGACGGCCATCATCCGCGCGACCACGTCGGTGGGGCCGCCGGCGGCGAACGGGATGACCAGGGTGACCGGCCGGTCGGGGAAGGCCTGCGCCCCCGCGTTGCCGGCCAGGCCCAGGGCGAGTGCCGCAGCGGCGGCGAGGCGCGGCAGGCGCGCGTTCAGGAAGCTCATCATCGGTGTCTCCACGAGCCCGCCGCGCGGATGGGATCGCGCGTCATCGGGGGCGGCGTGCGCCGCCGGCATTGTGCCGGCTCCGCGTCCGGGAAGCCCCGGCCGGCCCCGGTATCATCGGGCCCTTCCCTTCGCCGTCCCGCCGATGCCCGCCGCCCCGTCCGTCTACCTCGCCGGTCCCGACGTCTTCCGACCCGACGCGCCGGACCGCTACCGACGGATGGAGACGCTGTGCGCGCGGATGGGCCTGGTCGGACTGCGCCCCTCCGACGGCGGCATCGCGAGCGGCGATCCGGCCTGCGGCCCCGAGCTCGCACAGCGGATCTACGAGGGCAACGTCGCGCTGATCCGCCGCTGCGACGCGGTGGTGGCCAACCTCTCGCCGTTCCGCGGGCAGGTCGAGCCCGACAGCGGCACGGTCTTCGAGGTCGGCGTCGCGGTCGCGCTCGGCAAGCCGGTCGCGGCCTGGATGCCGGGCGCGGAGCTGTCCTACGCCGAGCGCGTGCGCCGCGCGTTCCCGACCCGCACCGACGCGGCGGGCACCCTCTGGGACGACGCCGACGGCACCTGGGTCGAAGGCTTCGGCGAGCCGCTCAACCTGATGCTGTCGCGCTCGACGCGGCTGTTCGGCTCGTTCGAGCAGGCGCTCGCGCACCTCGCCGCGGTGCTGCGCCCGGCGCTGCATCCGGCCGCGGCGGACCGGGCCGCCGGATGACCCTCTTCATCCACGGCATCGCGCGGTCGCGCGCGCTGCGGCCGCTGTGGGCGGCGCTGGAACTCGGCGTGCCCTTCGAGCACGTGCCGGTGCCCTACCGGGGCGGCGCCACGCGCACGCCGGACTTCCTCGCGATGAACCCGAACGGCCGCATTCCGGTGCTGGTCGACGCGCGCGGCGACGAACCGGTGGTGGTCTGGGAGAGCATGGCCTGCGTGCTCTACCTCGCCCGCACCGCGGGCCCGCCCGACGGTACGGGCATCGCGCCGGCCACGCCCGCCGAGGAGGCCGCCGCGCTGCGCTGGTCGTTCTGGGCGATGACCGAGCTCGAGAAGGACGCGCTGACCGTGCTGATGCATCGTGCCGCGATGCCCGAGGCCGAGCGGCGGCCCGAGCTCGCCGAGCAGGCGCAGAAGCGGCTGCGCACGCCGCTCGGCGTGCTCGAGGCCGAGCTCGACGCGGGCGCCGCGCGCGGCCGCCCGTGGCTCGGCGGCACGCGCTTCACCGTCGCGGACCTCTGCGTGGCGAGCGTCGCGCACTGGCTCGCGCCTGCCGACGAACTGCTCGAGGCGCACCCGCGCGTCCGGGCGTGGCTGCGGGACTGCACCGCGCGGCCCGCGTGGCGCGCGGCGACCGCGCTCGGCGCGGGCTGAACCGGCACTGCGACATTTGTCACGGTCCGCCGTGGGGCGTTTCCCACGGCCTTGCCGCCGGTCGCCGTCGATCCGCCGTCCGACCGCGGACGGCAGGGCCCCGTTCACGCCGCCGCCACACTCGAACTCCGAGCGGCGCGATCGCACGCCGCTCACGAACGACGCCCCAGCGCCCGACACGCGGTTCCCGCGCGGCGAGGCCTGCGATACCGCAGCGACGATGAAGTTCTTCCAGAAGACCGGTCCGACGTACGTGGCCGCGCCCCCCGCGGTGGTCGATCCGCGCGCCGCCCGGCGCGACGCGTCGCCCGCCCCGTCGAGCGCGCCGGCCGACGCGGTCGCCACCCTCCCGCCTCGCGTTCCGGCACGGGTCGAGCCCT
>JBAXJZ010000181.1:0-8024 GCA_037137595.1 Burkholderiales bacterium
GGCCGGTGACGCGGGGCGCGCGGCCGGCGGGGCCGCCGGGGCGGTTCGGGCGGTTCGGCGGCATGCGGCTCACGATGCGCCGTAGCGGCGCGCGTACGCGGCCTTCAGGGCGTCCTCGAGCCGTTCGCCCTCGGCGTAGTCCGACAGCGCGTCGGGCCGCGACACCCCGGGAAGGCGTCGAGCGCAGGGCTCGGGCGCGCCGATGACGGTCCGGACCGGCAGCCGCTCCGCGTGGATCGGCAGCGCGTAGTCCTCGTCGTCGTCGACCACGCCCTGCGCACGGATCTTCGCCGCGGCCTCCTCGATGTCCATCCACACCACCGCCGTCGCCTTCAGTTCCTGCGCCGTCGTCGGCCGCAGCGTCGCGGTGCGCCCGGGGTAGAACCGGTCCACCATCCTCACCAGCGCATGCGCCTTCTCGGTCGGATCCTCGAGCAGCCGGGCGGTGCCGAACGCCATGACCGAGCGGTAGTCGGCCGAGTGGTTGAACGCCGTGCGCGCGAGCACGAGGCTGTCGAAGTGCGTGACGGTCAGGCAGGCACGCTCGCCGGCCGACAGGTTGCGCAGCATGCGGCTCGCGCTGCTGCCGTGCCAGTAGAGGCGGGAGCCTTCGCGCCAGAAGAGCGTCGGCGTGCAGAACGGCTGGCCGTCCACCACGTAGGCCACGTGGCACAGCGCCGCGGCGTCGAGCAGCGCATGGACCGTGGCGTGATCGTATCGGGCCCGTTCGTGGAGCCGCCGGACCCGGTTGCGATCGCCCACGGGGTAGCGATCGGACGGCGGCGGTGCGGCTTCGGACATGCGGTCTCCTCCTGCGGCCCGGCGATCGGGGGTCAGACGCCGAGCCGCCGCAGTGTGCCGCAGGCGTTCATTCGGCGATCTCGTCGAGCACGTGCTGCTTGAAGGCCTGCGCGAGCGGCGACAGGCGCTTGCCCGCAGGATGCACCACGTGCCAGGCCGAGGCCAGCGGGAAGCCCTCGACCTCGAGGATGCCCACGCCGTTCTCCTTCTGGTGGCCGTGCAGCGCGTGCTTCGACAGCACGCCGATGCCCAGGCCGCCGGCCACCGACTCCTTGACCGCCTCGTTGCTGCCCAGCTCCAGCCGCACGTCCGGCCGGAAGCGCTGTTCGCGGAAGTGCCGGTCGACCGCCATCCGGGTGCCCGAGCCCTTCTCGCGCAAGATGAAGCGGCGCTCGGCGAGCGCCTCGAGCCGCACGCGGCGGCGGCGCAGCAGCGGGTCGTCCACCGGCGCGACGACCACGATGGGGTTGGGCATGAACACGCGATCGTCGAGGTCCATGTCGCGCGGCGGCATCGACATGATGTAGAGGTCGTCGCGGTTCTCGCGCAGCCGCTGCACGACGCCGTCGCGGTTCAGGATCTCCAGCGCCACGTCGATCGCCGGGTGCTGCGCGCAGAACGAGCCGATCAGCCGCGGCATGAAGTACTTCGCGGTGCTGACCACGGCCACGTGCAGCTTGCCGCGCGCCAGGCCCTTGGCCGCGTCGATGCGCTGCTCGAAGGCCTCCCAGGCCTGCGAGATGGCGCGCGCGGTGTCGGCCAGCTCGCGGCCGGCGTCGGTCAGGTAGAGCGTGCGGCCGACGATCTCGTAGAGCGGCAGCCCGACGGCGCCGGCGATCTCCTTGAGCTGCATCGACGCGGTGGGCTGCGACACGTGGGTGGCGCGGGCGGCGGCGCTCACGCTGCCGGTCTCGGCGAGCGCGAGGAACAGGCGCAGCTGGCGGAAGGTGACGTTCATGCGGGCCTCGCGGGCGACCGGCGGCGGCTCGGGAGGCGCCGACGGATGTATAGATTAATATCTATATGAACACGCTTGAGAATCGATTATGCCTGATGCATGGCGCCGGCCTACGATCCGGCCACTCAAGGAGTTCCCCATGCAGAACCTGCTCGATCCCGCGATCCTGTTCTTCGTCTTCGGCGTGCTGGCCGGCGCGCTGCGTTCCAACCTCGAGATCCCGCCGGCCATCTCGAAGTTCCTGTCCCTCTACCTGCTGATGGCGCTCGGCCTGAAGGGCGGCTTCGCGCTCGCCAAGTCCGGCCTCACGCCCACCGTCGCGGTCGCGCTGCTGGCCGCGATCGCGATGGCCTTCATCGTCCCGATGCTGGGCTACGCGTTCCTGAAGAACCGGGTCTCGCGCTTCGACGCCGCCGCCGTCGCCGCGGCCTACGGCTCGGTGAGCGCGGTCACCTTCGTCACCGCGATGCAGTACCTCGAGACCGTGGGCCTCGCCTTCGGCGGCCACATGGCGGTGGCGATGGTGGTGATGGAGTCGCCGGCGATCATCATGGCGGTGCTGCTCGCCAACACGCTTCGTCACGCGCAGACGGCGCCCGCGATGACGGTCCAGGCCGGCGGCACCGCGGTGCTCGGCGGCGGCGGCGGCGTCCCGTCGGTCGGCAGGATCCTGCACGAGTCGTTCACCGACGGCGCGCACCTGCTGCTGCTCGGCGCGATGGCCGTGGGCTTCCTGAGCGGCGACGCGGGCAAGGCGATGATGCAGCCGTTCTCCGGTGACCTGTTCAAGGGGATGCTCGCGTTCTTCCTGCTCGACATGGGCCTGATGGTCGCGAAGAACTTCGCCGAGGCGCGCAAGGCCTCGCCGGTGCTGATCGGCTACGCGGCGCTCGGTCCGGTGGTGCACGCCGGCATCGCGCTCGCGCTGTCGTGGGTGCTGTCGCTGCCGGTGGCCGACGCGGCGCTGCTGATGGTGCTGTCGGCGAGCGCGTCCTACATCGTCGTGCCGGCGGTGCTGCGCTACGCGATCCCCGAGGCGAATCCGGCGATCTACTTCGGCCTGAGCCTGGGCATCACCTTCCCGCTGAACATCCTGGTCGGGATCCCGGTCTACACGTCGATCGCGCAGTCGGTGCTCGGCTGACGCGCGGCGCTCAGCGCGCCGCCGCCACCGACGGCCAGGCCGGCATCACCGCCCCCGGCTCGCGCATGCGGCCGATCGCCCGCCCGATCCGCGCGATGCCCTCGCGGATCTGCGCGGGCGACGGCGTCGAGAACGACAGCCGCAGCGTGGCCGGATCGGCCCGGTCCGCGTAGTAGATGTCGCCGGGGACGAAGGTCGCCTTCCCGTCGATCGCGAAGTGCAGCAGCGTGCGCGCGCTCGAGCCGTCGCGCAGCCGCCCCCACATGAACATCCCGCCCTGCGGCACGTTGACCTCGACGTGCCCGGCCAGGTGCTCGGCGATCGCCTCGCGCATCGCGGTCGCCCGCTCGCGGTAGGCGGCGACGATGCTCGGCAGGTGCGCCTCGAGCCGGCCGGCGGCAACGTAGCGCTGCACGGTGGCCTGCGTGAAGCCCGGGCAGGAGATGTCGTCGAGCTGCTTGGCGAGCACGCAGGCGGCGCGGATCGCCGGCGGCGCGACGGTGTAGCCCAGCCGCAGCCCGGGCGCCACGATCTTCGAGAAGCTGCCGAGGTGGACCGCCCAGGCCTTCGAGCCCGGCACCTCGTCGACCAGGCCGGCGACGTGCTGCTCGTGCTCGCCCTCGAAGCGCAGCTGGCCGTAGGGGTCGTCCTCGACGATCACGAAGCGGTGCTCGACGGCGAGCGCGAGCAGCTTCAGCCGCCGCGCGCGCGGCATCGTCGCGCCGCTGGGGTTCGCGAAGGTGGGCACCACGTAGAGCAGCTTCGGGCGCGGGGTCGCCGGATCGCGCAGCATCGCCTCCAGCTCGTCGACGTCCAGGCCCTGCGCGTCGACGCCCACCGTCAGCGTCCGCACGCCGGCCACCTTCAGCACCCGCAGCGGCCCGGTATAGGTCGGCCGCTCGACGATCGCGGCGTCCCCCGGCCGCAGCAGCGTGCGCACCAGCAGGTCGAAGCCCTGCTGAGAGCCGCCGGTCATCAGCACGTCGCCCGCGGACACGCGGGTGCCGCGGTCCCCGAGCAGCCGCGCGACCTGCTCGCGCAGCCCGGGCAGCCCGTCGGTCGGCCCGTACTGCAGCGCGGCCACCGGCATCTCCCGCAGCGCCTCGTCGACCGCGAGCCGCAGGCCCTCGCGGTCGAACAGCTCGGGGCCGGGATAGCCGCCGGCCAGCGAGACCATCTGCGGGTCGACCATCAGCTTGGCGAGTTCGCGGACCATCGACTCGCCGATGTGGCGGTAGGCGGGGGCGACGAAGTCGGCGGGATCGGACGGGTTCATGCGCGCACGGGAATGGGGAGCGACGGAACGATGATACGGGGGCCGCTCAGCGCGAGCGCTCGCGCTGGATCAGGTAGAGCCCCGCCGCCATCAGCAGCGCGATGCCCGACCACGCGAGCGGATTCGGCACGTCGCCCCAGACGAGCCAGCCGATCAGCAGCGCGAACAGCAGGCCCGAGTAGCGGAACGGCGCGACCACCGACACGTCGCCGGTCCGCACGCTGCCGATGATCAGGTGGTAGCCGGTGGCGAGGAACACCGACGCGGTGGCCAGCAGCGCCCATTCGCGCAGGCCGATCGCGACCCAGCCCTGCGGGATCGACATCAGCCCGGCGAGCAGCGTGACCGCCACCGCGGTGGCGAGCGTGACCGCGAGCGAAGGGATGCCGGCCGGCACGCGGCGGGTGGCGAAGTCGCGCAGCGCATGCAGCAGCGTGGCGAACAGGCAGAGCAGCGCGAAGGCGTTGAAGCCCTCGACGCGCGGCTGGATCACAAGCAGCACGCCGACGAAGCCCGCGCCGATCGCGGCCCAGCGGCGGCCGTCGACCCGTTCGCCGAGGATCGGCCCGGCGAGCGCGACGATGAAGAGCGGCGAGGCCATGTTGATCGCGGTGGCGTTCGCGATCGGCAGGTGGAAGAGCGAGACGAGGTAGGTCAGGCTCGCGACCGCGTCGATCGCCGCGCGCCCGGCGACCCAGCCGCGGGCGAGCTGCGCGGGCCGCAGCGTGACGCCGGTGGCGCGGATCACCGCGAGCACCAGCAGCGAGGCCATCAGGCCGCGGACGAAGATCAGCTGTCCGGCCGGCATCGAGGCGCTGGCCAGCTTGACCAGCGAGTCGTTGACGATGAAGCAGGCCATCGCGCCGACCATCGATCGGATGCCGCGCGCGTTCGCGCGCAGCGCGGCGGCGGACGGCGGGACGGTGGGGCCGGCGTGCACGGGCGCGATCTTGGCACACGGCGCCGCACGCACCGCGCGCCCTCGCCCCCGGGCGAGGCGATGCGGCGTCGAATCCGGAACGTCGCGGCGGCACGGCCCGCGCGGGCACGGCGGATCGCGTCGCGATCCGGGGCGCGAGGGCCGCCCCGGACCGTCCTGCCCTCAGCGCAGGCTGTCGTAGACCGCCGTCTCGAACGCGTAGTAGGTCGGCAGCGAGCGGTGGTCGGCGAACGGGAAGATCTGCGTGAGGTACGCGCCGCCGATGCCGGTCGCCGGGTCGATCCAGTAGTACGAGTTCGCGAGCCCGGCCCACATCAGGCCGCCCGCCGGCCGCCCGGTCGGCGCGGCCGAGTGGTTGATCTGGAACGCGAGGCTCCAGCTCTTGCTCACGCCGGGGAAGAACTCGGCGTCGTTGGTCAGCGGGATCGCGGCCTTCAGGTTCGTCACCCGGCAGTCGCCCATGTGGTTCAGGCCGAGCGACAGCACGGTCTCGGGCTCGAGCACCCGCTCGCCGCCGAGCTGGCCGAGGTTCAGCACCATCCGCACGAAGCGCAGGTAGTCGCCCATCGTGCCGTACAGGCCGCCGCCGCCCATCTCGAACTCGGGCTCCTGCGGGATCTCGAACGGGAACGGCGCGAGCGTGCCGTCGGGCCCGCGCAGGTGCGTGCCGGCGAGCCGGGCACGCATGTCGGGCGTGATGCGGAACGCGGTGCTCGTCATGCCGAGCGGGTCGAACAGGTTCTGCTTCAGGAAGGCGCCCAGCGTCATGCCGCTCACCGCCTCGACCATCTTGCCGGCCCAGTCGATGTTGACGCCGTACTCCCAGCGCTCGCCCGGATCGAACAGCAGCGGCAGCTCCAGCGCCTTGTTGCGGCACTCGGTGACGCTCGGGATGCCGAGCGCGGCCTGCACCTTCTGGATGTCGGTGTTCCAGATCTCGTAGCTGAAGCCCGCGCTGTGGGTGAGCAGGTGGCGCAGCGTGATCGGCCGCTTCGGCGGCCGCGTCTGCGGACGGCCCTCGGCGTCGAAGCCGGTGAGCACGCCCACCTTCCCCAGCGCCGGCACGATCGAGGAGGCCGGCGCGTCGAGATCGAGCAGGCCGCGCTCGACGCACTGCACCGCCGCCACCGAGGTGATCGCCTTGGTCATCGACGCGATCCAGCCGACCGTGTCGGTCGTCATCGCCACGCCCGAGCCGAGCGTGCGCTCGCCGAATGCCCCCTCGTACAGCAGGTTCCCGTCGCGGTCGGTCGCCATCGCGACGACGCCGGGCACGTCACCCGCCTCGACGGCCGCCTTCAGCAGCGCGTCGGCCTTCGCCTTCAAGCCCATGTCTCCTCCTTGTCGTCCGCTCTCCGACCTCGAGGGTCGTAGCCGGACTGTAGACCCGCCGGCGCCGGAGCACCACCGCGGCGGCGCCGGCCCGCGGGGCGCCGGCCGCGCCCGCTATCATCGACCGCCTCCCCACCCACCCTGGAGCCGCCCGATGACCTCCCCGGAGAAACGCCTCGTCGAGCTCGGCATCGAGCTGCCGCCCGCCTCGAAGCCGCTGGGCACCTACGTGCCGAGCGTGCAGGTCGGCAACCTGCTGTTCCTGTCCGGACTGGGCCCGCGCCGCCCCGACGGCACCTTCATCGCCGGCAAGCTCGGCGCCGGCGTCACGATCGAGCAGGGTCGCGAGGCGGCGCGCCTCGTCGGCCTCAACATGCTCGCGAACATCCGCGCGGCGCTCGGCTCGCTCGACCGCGTCGAGCGGGTGGTGAAGACGCTCGGCATGGTCAATTCCGCGCCCGATTTCGACCAGCACCCGAAGGTGATCGACGGCTTCGCCGACCTGTTCGTCGAGGTCTTCGGCGAGGAGCGCGGCCGCGGCGCGCGCTCGGCGGTGGGCATGGCCGCGCTGCCGATGCAGATCGCGGTGGAGGTGGAGACGATCGTGCAGGTCAGGGACTGACGGTCACCACCAGCTTGCCGGTCGCGCGGCGCGTCATCAGCCGCGCGATCGCGTCGGCGCCGCGCTCCAGCGGCACGGCCTCGACCGGCGGCGGCCGGAGACGGCCGTCGGCGAGCATCGCGACCAGCCGCGCGGCGTTCTCCGCCGCGCGCTCCGGATGCGTCTCGCGGAACATGCGGACGTCGACGCCGACGATCCGCGAGCTCTTGAGCAGCACGAGGTTCAGCGGCACGCGCGGGATGCCCGCGACGAAGCCGACGACGAGGAAGCGCCCCTCGCGGCCCAGCGTTCGCAGCGCGGCCTCGCTGAGCGCGCCGCCCACCGGATCGACGATCACGTCTGCGCCGCCCGGGCCGACCGCGGCCTTCAGCGTGGCCGCGACCGCACGCACCGCGCCGTCGGCGGCGTCGATCGCCGGCGGATAGACCACGCCCTCGGCCGCGCCGAGCGCGCGTGCGAAGGCCACGCGCTTGTCCGACGAGGCCGCAGCGACCACGCGCGCGCCGAGCGCGCGACCGAGGTCCACCGCGGCCGAGCCCACGCCGCCGGCGGCGCCCAGCACCAGCAGGGTCTCGCCGGCGCGCAGCGCCGCGCGGTCGACGAGCGCGTGCCAGGCGGTGGAATAGGTGAGCATGAAGCCGGCCGCGCGGACCGGGTCGGTGCCGGCCGGCAGCCGCGTGCAGGCCGCCGCAGGCACCGCGATCCGCTCGGCCATGCCGCCGGTCATGCAGCTCGCGACGACGAGCTCGCCCGGCGCGAGCCCCGCCGCGCCCGCCCCCAGGCGCTCGACCGTGCCGCAGACCTCGGCGCCCGGCGCGAACGGCCGCGGATAGCGGACCTGGTACAGGTCGCGGATGGTCAGCGCGTCGGGGAAGTTCACGCCGCAGGCGTGCACCCGCAGCAGCACCTCGCCCGGACCGGGCTGCGGATCGGGCAGCGTGCCGATCGACA
>JBAXJZ010000182.1:0-8020 GCA_037137595.1 Burkholderiales bacterium
AAAAAAAAAATAAAAAAAAATGTCATCCCCAGATCTTGGCCAAGACCACGTCGAAAAAATTTTCAGAAATATAATGCTAAAGGGAGACTGAAGGCTTGTGGGTCAGGGAAAATAATAGGGGATGCGGCAGGGCTCGAGGGACGAGGGTGGAGGTGAAGGACTTGGCCACCGAGAACGAGGTCCAGCGCCCCGTGGCGCCAAAGCCCAGATTGTAGCTCTCCAGCCGCACCTTGCCCTTGTGCACGACGATGACGCCCGCCGCCTCGCGGTCCCAGGTCGACCCGGTCACGCCGCGCTCGCGCAGCACGACCTTGCGGACCTTGCCGTTCTCGGTGCGGGGCAGGTCGGCGACCACGTCCAGGTAGCGCGGCACCGCGAAGTGCGGCATCCGCGTCTCGCAGAATCGCACCAGCTCGACCGGATCGAGCGAGGCGCCGGGCTCGACGACGACCGCCGCCATCACCTCGTCCTCGGCGAGTTCCGAGCGCACCGGGAACACCGCCGCCTGCGCCACCGCGGGATGCGACGCGAGCACCTGCTCCACTTCCCACGAGGACACGTTCTCGCCGCGCCGGCGGATCGCGTCCTTCAGGCGGTCGACGAAGCGGAAGCGCCCCTCTGCGTCGCGCACCACACGGTCGCCGGTGTGGAACCAGAGGTTGCGCCACGCCTCGACGGTCTTCCCGGGCATCCCCCAGTAGCCGGTCGCGAAGACGAAAGGCTCGTCGGCCCGCAGCAGCAGCTCGCCCGCCTCGCCCGGCGGCAGCTCGGCGTCGTCGGCGTCGGCCACGCGCGCGTGGAAGCCCGCCCGCACGCGGCCCATCGTGCCCTCGGCGCCTTCGCCCGGCACGGCGGCGATCACGAAGTTCGTCTCGGTCGAGCCGTAGCCCTCGAGCAGCGCGACGCCGGTGCGCTCGGCGAAGCGCGCGTGCAGCGACGCGGGCACGCCGGGCGCGAGCGCGATCCGCATCCGGTGCGCGCGCTCGGCCGCGGACGCGGGCCGCGCCAGCAGCATCGGCACCATCGCGCCGAGCAGGTAGCCCACCGTCGCGCCGTGGCGGGCCATCGTCTCCCAGAAGCCCGATGCGGAGAAACGCGGCTCGACCACCTGGCGCGCGCCGGTGACCAGCGCCTGGAAGAATCCGTTCAGCGCGTTGACGTGGAAGAGCGGCAGCGTCGTGCACAGCACGTCGTCGCGGGTCACGCCGAGCAGGCGCGCGGTGTGCTCGCCCCAGGCGATCAGCTGCGCGTGCGGGCAGCAGACGCCCTTCGACGGACCGGTGGTGCCCGACGTGTAGAGGATCGCGACGGTGTCGCCCGGGCCGAGGTCCGCGGGCGGGCAGGCCGCACCGGGCGGGGGCATCGCGACGCACCGGGACGCCCAGTGCGGGCCGGCGGCGGCGAATGCGCCCGCGGACCCGTCGGTCGGCCCCGGATCGCCGACCACCCACAGCGCCTCGAGCGCGAGCCCCTCGCCCTCCACCAGCCCGAGCTCCGGCAGCAGCGACGCGTCGACGACCAGCAGGCGCGCGCCCGCGTCCTCGAGGTAGTAGCGCAGCTGCGGCCCGCGACACGCGACGTTGACCGGCACCGCGATCGCCCCGAGCCACGCGCAGCCGAGCACCGTGCGCATCACCTCGGCGCGGTTCGGGCAGAACACCGCGACCCGATCGCCGTGTGCGATGCCCGCGGCCGCGAGCGAGGACGCGGTGCCGGCCGCGACCGCGGCGGCCTCGCCCACGGTCCAGTGCGCGTCGCCGCAGGCGAACAGCGGCCGATCCGGATCGTGGGCGGCGCGTTCGGCGAGCAGCCCGGGAACGGTGCGCGGATGCGGTGGCATGGCGGTTGCTCGGTTATCGTGCGACGGCGCGGGCAGCGGCGCCATCGCTTCCTTGACGCTTGAATAGTTGAAACATAAAGTACCTCGAAACCAGGAGGAACGCAGCATGTCGCACCCCACGCTCCGTCGCCACGCGCTCCGCGCGGCGCTCGCCGTTCCCCTCGTGCTGGCCGCGCTCGGCGCGCAGGCGCAGGAGATCACGCTGCGCGCGGTCAACGGCTTCCAGGAAGGCACCTACTTCGCGCGGACCTTCGAGCGCTTCGTGCAGAAGGTGAACACCGAAGGCAAGGGCCTGGTGCAGATCAACTACATCGGCGGCCCGAAGGCGATCCCGACCTTCGAGCAGGCGAACGCGCTGCGCAACGGCGTGGTGGACCTCGCCAACACCACCGCGGCCTACACCGCGAGCCTCGTGCCCGAGGGCCTCGCGCTCAACTACACCGACAAGAAGATCGCCGAGCTGCGCAAGGACGGCACCTTCGACGCCCTGAACGCGATCTACCTCGAGAAGGGCCTCTACTACTTCGCCAAGACCGGCGAGGGCATCCAGTACCACATCTTCTCGAACAAGGTGATCGACAAGGCCGACCTGTCGGGCCTGAAGCTGCGGATCGCGCCGATCTTCCGCGACTTCTTCTCGAAGCTCGGCGCGAGCGTCGTGCAGATGCCGCCCGGCGAGGTCTACACCGCGCTCGAGCGCGGCGTGGTGGACGGCTACGGCTGGCCGTTGCTCGGCATCTTCGACGCGGGCTGGCAGGAACGCACCAAGTACCGCATCGACCCGGGCTTCTACTCGCTCGAGCTCGGCATCGTGTTCAGCGCGGCGACCTGGAGGAAGCTCACGCCGGCGCAGCGCGCGTTCCTCGAGAAGCAGGGCGCGGCGATGGAGGCCGAGCTCAACGCCGAGTCGGCGCGAGACGCCGCCATCGACATGAAGAAGCAGGCCGACGCCGGCATCCAGGTGCTGAAGCTCGATGCCGCGCAGTCGAAGGCCTTCCTCGCCGCGGCCTACTCGGCCGCCTGGGACGGCATCGTGAAGACCAGCCCCACGCACGGCCCGAAGCTGCGGGCCGCGATGGAACCGAAGTGAGCCCCGGAGCCGCCGCGCGATGAACGCCTGGTCCCGCCTGATGCAGGCCTGCGGCGCGGCGGCGGCCGCGATCGTGGGCGCGGTCGTGGTCCTCGTCTGCTGGGACGTCTTCGCGCGCAACCTCGGCGCGAAGAGCCTGCCCTGGATCGTCGAGATGACGGAGTACGCGCTGCCGCTCGCGACCTTCCTCGCGGCGCCGTGGCTGATGCACCGGTACGAGCACGTGCGGCTCGACCTGCTCGCCGCCACGCTGTCGCCGTCGAAGCTCGCGCTGGTCGAGCGTGTCGCGGCCGCGGTCTGCATGGTGGTGAGCGCCGTCATCGTCTGGTATTCGATCAAGGTGCTGCTGGACACGAAGCAGATCGGCGCGCTGGTGATCAAGAGCCTGGTGTTCCCCGAGTGGTGGCTCTTCGTGCCGGTGCCGATCTGCTTCGGGCTGCTGACGCTCGAGTGCGCGCGCCGCCTCGTCTTCCCGCCGCCGCCGGCCGCGCCGATGGCCGCCGCCGGCGTCGAGCTGCCCGGCGAACACGAGGAGGCCGCGCGATGATGCCGTGGTGGGAGACGCTGGGGCTGCTGTTCGGCATCCTCACCGTCCTGCTGCTGATCGGCCTGCCGGCCGCCTTCGCGTTCCTCGCGATCAACCTCGTCGGCGCGGTCATCTACCTCGGTGGCGAGGCCGGGCTGATGCAGGTGGTACGCAACGGCGTCGCCTCGCTGACCAACTTCTCGCTGACGCCCATCCCGTTCTTCGTGCTGATGGGCGAGGTGCTGTTCCACACCGGCGTGGCGATGAAGGCGATCGATGCCTTCGACAACCTGATCTGGCGCGTGCCCGGCCGGCTCGCGGTGATCGCGGTGGTCGCCGGCACGGTGTTCTCGGCGATCTCGGGGTCCACGGTGGCCACCACCGCGCTGCTGGGCGGCCTGCTGCTGCCGCAGATGCTCAAGCGCGGCTACAACGTGCGGATGGCGATGGGCCCGATCATGGCGATCGGCGGCGTCGACATGCTGGTGCCGCCGTCGGCGATCACGGTGCTGCTGGGCAGCCTCGCCGGCATCTCGATCTCCGGGCTGCTGGTGGCGGGCGTGGTGCCCGGCATCCTGCTGTCGGTGATGTTCGTCGGCTGGATCGTGATCCGCTGCTGGCTGAACCCGGCGCTGGCGCCGACCTTCGAGGCCGAGCGGGTCACCGGCTGGGCGCGCTGGCGGCCGCTGGTGGTCTACGTGACGCCGCTGGTGTTCATCTTCACGGTGGTGATCGCCTCGATGACCGCGGGCTGGGCGACGCCCACCGAGTCGGCGGCCGTGGGCGCGGCGGCGACGATCCTGGTCGCGGTGGCCTACCGGTCGATGACGGTGTCGGCGCTGGTGAAGTCGCTGACCGGCACCGCGGCGATCTCGGGCGTGATCCTCTTCATCATCCTCGGCGCCACCACCTTCTCGCAGATCCTGTCGTTCTCCGGAGCCACCAACGGGCTGGTGCAGCTGATCCAGGGCGCGTCGCTGTCGCAGTGGACGGTGCTCGCCGGGATGATGATCATCCTGCTGATCCTCGGCTGCTTCGTCGACCAGGTCAGCATGATGCTGATCACGCTGCCGTTCTTCATGCCGCTGGTGCAGCACTACGGCTGGGACCCGCTGTGGTTCGGCGTGCTGTTCCTGATCTGCATGCAGCTCGGGCTGCTGACGCCGCCGTTCGGGATGCTGCTGTTCACGATGCGCAGCGTGGCGCCGAAGTCGGTGCCGACCTCGGAGATCTTCGCGGCGGTCACGCCCTACGTGGTCTTCGGGCTGCTGATGCTCGTGATGGTCATCTTCGTGCCCTCGCTGGCCACCTGGCTGCCGTCGGTGCTGCTGGGCAAGTAGCCGTCCGCGGGGCGGGTCGCCCGTCCCCGCGGTCCCGCGCCCCCCGACGGCGCCCGGATCAGCCGGGCGGCGCCCCCGGCTAATCCCCTCGACGTGCCCGGCGGCCCGGACCGTGGTTGAATCGCGGTCTTCCGCCCCGGCACCATGGACATCCCGCCCCCCACCGCCTCGCCGCTCTACCACCTGGAGCGCTTCGACGTCGGCATCGTGCAGCTCGACGCCGAGCGTCGGGTGGTCGGGATGAACGACTACGCGCGCCGCGTGCTGCCGGTGGACCGGATGCAGCCCTTCGACCGGATGGTGCTGTCGTTCCATCCGGAGCGCTCGCAGCCCAAGGTCGAGTTCCTGCTCGACCGCGCCGGCTCGTGCCCGGTGGCGAACCCGCCACCGATGACGATGATCATCAACATCCCGGAGCGGGTGCTGCTGATCAAGGTGAGCCGGATCGCCGACGGCGCGGGCGCGTCGGTCGGCTACGTGCTGGTCTTCCACGACGTCACCGAGGCGGTGGCGGTCGAGCCCGCGCCCGGCACGCCCCGCGACGCCCGGCGCCGGCTGCACAAGATCCCGACCGCCCAGGGCTCGCAGATCCTGTTCGTCGACGCCGAGCAGGTGCTGCGGCTGCATTCCGACGGCCACTACACGCGGGTCGTCACCGCCGACGGCGAGCGCTTCTGCAACCTGGGCATCGGCGACCTCGAGGCCCGGCTCGACCCCGAGCGGTTCGTGCGCGTGCACCGCAGCCACATCCTGAACCTCGACGCGGTCCGCGAGCTGGTCCGCCACGACGGCCGTCTCGCGGTCCGCCTGCGCGGCGACGCGGCCGAGATCCCGGTCTCCCGGACCGCCGCGCCGGCGCTGCTCGAACGCCTGGGCGTCGCCGCGTCCGCGATCCGCGCCGCCTGAGCGGCGCCGCCAAAGACCCCTCGACGCGCTCGGCCTTCGGCCGTTCGTGCCCGTCGGCTGCAGTTCGTGCGCCCGACCCTTCGCTTCGTGAAGCCATGTCACCACGGGGTGCGGAGCGGAGGCACACTCCGGCTTCGTCCAGGACAAACGGCCGACGAGCCTCCCGTCCCGACGCATCCCGAGGAGACACCATGATCCCACCCGCGTTCGAGTACCACGCGCCGCGCTCCGTCGGCGAGGCCGTGTCCCTGCTCGGCTCGCTCGGCCCCGAGGCCAAGCTGCTCGCCGGCGGCCACAGCCTGCTGCCGATGATGAAGCTGCGCTTCGCGCAGCCGTCCCACCTGATCGACCTCAACCGGATCGAGGCGCTGCGCGGCATCCGCGAGGACGGCGACACGATCCGCATCGGCGCGATGACCGTCGAGAACGCGCTGATCGCCTCGCCGGTGCTGAAGGCCCGCGTGCCGCTGCTCGCCGAGGCCGCGAAGCTGATCGCCGACCCGCAGGTCCGCAACCGCGGCACGATCGGCGGCGATCTCGCCCACGGCGACCCGGCCAACGACCATCCGGCGCTGTCGCTCGCGGTCGACGCCACCTTCGTGCTGGCCGGCCCGGACGGCGAGCGCACGGTGAAGGCCGACGATTTCTTCCTCGGCACCTACTCCACCGCGCTGGCCGAGACCGAGATCCTGACCGAGATCCACGTGCCGGCGTTCGCGCCGAAGACCGGCTGGGCCTACGAGAAACTCAAGCGCAAGACCGGCGACTGGGCGACCGCGGGCGCGGCCGTCGTGCTGCGGCTGGACGGCGGACGCGTGGCGCACGCGCGGATCGCGCTGACCAACGTCGGCCCGACCGCGCTGCGCGCCGCCGACGCCGAGGCCGCGCTGGTCGGCAAGCCGCTCGACGACGCGTCGATCGACGCCGCCGCGCAGGCCGCGATGGCGATCTGCGATCCCGCCGAGGACCTGCGGGGGGACCGCGAGTACAAGACCGCGATGGCCGGCCAGATGGTCCGCCGCGCGATCCGCGCCGCCGCGGCGCGGGCCCAGTGACCCGGGGAGACGAACGATGGCGAAGAAACTGATCAGCGTGTCGGTCAACGGCCGCACGCACGAGGAAGCGGTCGAGCCGCGCACGCTGCTCGTGCACTTCCTGCGCGAGAAGCTCAACCTCACCGGTGCCCACATCGGCTGCGAGACCAGCCACTGCGGCGCCTGCACCGTCGACGTCGACGGGGCGAGCGTCAAGGGCTGCACGCACCTCGCGGTGCAGTGCGACGGCTCGCAGGTGCTGACCGTCGAGGGCCTCGCGCAGGGCGGCGTGCTCCACGCGGTGCAGGAAGGCTTCTACAAGGAGCACGGACTGCAGTGCGGCTTCTGCACGCCGGGCATGCTGATGCGTGCCTACCGGTTCCTGCAGGAGAACCCGAACCCGACCGAGGACGAGATCCGCGCCGGCATGAGCGGCAACCTGTGCCGCTGCACCGGCTACCAGAACATCGTGAAGGCGGTGCAGTACGCCGCCGCCAAGCTGCAGCAGACCGCGAAGGAGGCCGCATGAACGCGCCCGACCGTCTCGCCGCCCTGCAGGGGATGGGCGACTCGCGCCTGCGCAAGGAGGACGCGCGCTTCATCCAGGGCAAGGGCAACTACGTCGACGACATCAAGATGCCGGGCATGCTGCACATGGACATCGTCCGCAGCCCGTTCGCGCACGCCCGCATCAAGGGCATCGACAAGTCCGAGGCGCTGAAGATCCCCGGCGTGATCGCCGTGCTGACCGCCGACGACCTCAAGCCCTTCAAGCTGCACTGGATGCCGACGCTGGCCGGCGACGTGGCCGCGGTGCTCGCCGACGAGAAGGTCCACTTCCAGATGCAGGAGGTGGCGGTGGTGATCGCCGAGGACCGCTATGCGGCGGCCGACGGCGTGGAGGCGGTGCAGGTCGACTACGAGGAACTGCCGGTCGTCATCGATCCGTACGAGGCGCTCAAGCCCGATGCGCCCGTGCTGCGCGAGGACCTCGCCGGCAAGACTTCCGGCGCCCACGGCCCGCGCGAACACCACAATCACATCTTCACCTGGGACGCCGGCGACCGCGCCGCCGCCGACGCCGCGTTCGACGCGGCCGAGGTCAAGGTCTCGGAGCACATCTTCTATCCGCGCGTACACCCGTGCCCGCTCGAGACCTGCGGCTGCGTCGCGAGCTTCGACCCGGTCCGCGGCGAGCTGACCACCTTCATGACCTCGCAGGCGCCGCACGTCGTGCGCACCGTGGTCTCGCTGCTCTCGGGCATCCCCGAGAGCAAGGTGCGG
>JBAXJZ010000183.1:0-8010 GCA_037137595.1 Burkholderiales bacterium
GAGCACCACCTTGACATGGTGGGGGTCGTTGGTTCGAATCCAATCGCGCCTACCAACATCCCGTTGGGACCTGTGATGAACGCAGTGGCAGTCAGCGTCCGAACTCCCCGCACCCGATAGGCACCGGGCGAGTTCGCACGCGCATCAGCGTCCCCGAAGAAAGTGCGGCTCGTCCGCACTTTTTTTTTGCTCCGGCTCCATCGCCCGCGCGCGTCGAGCCGATGACGAGACCGGCACGACCCAGGATCCGACCATGACGAAGATCTCCCTGCCCGACGGTTCCGTCCGCGAATTCGCGGCGCCGCCCACGGTCGCCGAGGTGGCCGCCTCGATCGGCCCGGGCCTCGCGAAGGCCGCGCTCGCCGGCCGTGTCGACGGCACCCTGGTCGACACGTCGTACCGCATCGAGCGCGACGCGCAGCTCGCGATCGTGACGGACAAGGACCCCGACGGCCTCGACGTCATCCGCCACAGCACGGCGCACCTGCTCGCCTACGCGGTGAAGGAGCTCTTCCCCGACGCGCAGGTCACGATCGGCCCGGTCATCGACAACGGCTTCTACTACGACTTCTCGTACAAGCGCCCGTTCACGCCCGAGGACCTCGCCGCGATCGAGGCGAAGATGGCCGAGCTGGCGAAGAAGGACGAGCCGGTGGTCCGCGAGGTCTGGGACCGCGACGAGGCGGTGAAGTTCTTCGAGTCGATCGGCGAGAAGTACAAGGCCGAGATCATCTCGAGCATCCCGGCGGGCGAGCCGATCGGTCTCTATCGCGAAGGCAGCTTCGTCGACCTGTGCCGCGGTCCGCACGTGCCGTCCACGGGCAAGCTCAAGGTCTTCAAGCTGATGAAGCTCGCCGGCGCCTACTGGCGCGGCGACTCGCGCAACGAGATGCTCCAGCGCGTCTACGGCACGGCGTGGGCGAAGAAGGAGGACCAGGACGCCTACCTGCACATGCTGGAGGAGGCCGAGAAGCGCGACCACCGCAAGCTCGGCAAGCAGCTGGACCTCTTCCACCTGCAGGACGACGCGCCCGGCATGGTGTTCTGGCATCCGAAGGGCTGGCAGCTCTGGCAGCAGGTGGAGCAGTACATGCGCCGCGTCTACCAGGACCACGGCTACCAGGAGATCCGCTGCCCGCAGATCCTCGACCGCACGCTGTGGGAGCAGTCGGGCCACTGGGAGAACTACAAGGACGCCATGTTCACGACGGCCTCGGAGAACCGCGACTACGCGGTCAAGCCGATGAACTGTCCGGGCCACGTCCAGGTGTTCAAGTCGGACCTTCGCAGCTACCGCGACCTGCCGCTGCGCTACGGCGAGTTCGGCGCCTGCCACCGCAACGAGCCTTCGGGCGCGCTGCACGGGATCATGCGGGTGCGCGGCTTCGTGCAGGACGACGGCCACATCTTCTGCACCGAGGACCAGATCCTCGAGGAGTGCGTGAAGTACACGGACCTGCTGCACGCGGTCTACCGCGACTTCGGCTTCACGGACATCCTCTACAAGGTCGCCACGCGCCCCGAGAAGCGGGTGGGCGCCGACGAGCTCTGGGACAAGGCCGAGCACGCGCTGATGGAGTCGCTGCGCCGCTCCGGGGTCGAGTTCACGATCGCGCCCGGCGACGGCGCCTTCTACGGCCCGAAGATCGAATACACGCTGCGCGACGCGCTCGGCCGTCACTGGCAGTGCGGGACGATGCAGGTCGACTTCAACATGCCCCACCGGCTGGGCGCCGAGTACGTCGCCGAGGACAACACGCGCCGGCATCCGGTCATGCTGCACCGGGCGATCGTGGGTTCGATGGAGCGCTTCATCGGCATCCTGATCGAGAACCACGCGGGTGCGTTCCCGGCCTGGCTGGCGCCGGTGCAGGCGGTGGTCGCGAGCATCACCGAAGCGCATGCGGACTACGCGCGGGACGTTGCGCAATCGCTGAAAAAACAAGGATTTAGGGTCCAGGCCGATTTGCGGAACGAAAAGATCGCGTATAAGATCCGCGAGCACAGCCTGCAGAAGGTTCCCTATTTGCTCGTCGTGGGCGAGAAGGAACGGCAGGCTGGGCAGGTCGCCGTACGCGCACGCGGGGGCGTCGATGCGGGCGTGATGCCCGTCGACGCGTTCAGCCGGCGCCTCGCCGAAGACGTCGCCCACCGGAAGGCCTGAGCCTCCGGCGCGCGTCGGCCGGCGGGCCGCCGGCCTTCGTTCGTCCGTGCGGCGTTCGAATCCTTCCCTGGAGATGACAGCATAGCTACTGCGAACGAGCGGGACCGCGGCCACCGCATCAACGGCGAGATCAACGTCCCCGAACTGCGCCTGATGGGCGTCGACAACCAGCCCCTGGGCATCGTCTCAACCCGCGAGGCGATGCGGATGGCCGAAGAGGCCGACGTCGACCTGGTCGAGATCGCGCCGACTGCCCAGCCGCCCGTGGCGCGGCTGATGGACTACGGCAAGTTCAAGTACCAGGAACAGAAGCGCGCCGCCGAGGCGCGGGCCAAGCAGAAGATCATCCAGGTCAAGGAAGTGAAGTTCCGGCCGGGCACGGATGACAACGACTACAACGTCAAGCTGCGCAACCTGAACCGCTTCCTGGAAGAGGGCGACAAGGCCAAGATCACGCTGCGCTTCCGGGGCCGCGAGATGGCCCACCAGGAGTTCGGGGTGCGCCTGCTCGAGCGGATCCGCAACGACCTCGAAGGGGTCGGGCAGGTCGAGTCGATGCCCAAGCTCGAGGGCCGGCAGATGATCATGATCATCGCGCCCAAGAAGAAGAAGTAAGGCGCTGATTCTTCTGGTATAGTTGCGAGTTCCCCGGCGGGGTGCACCGTGCGTGCGCGCCGCCGGCGAGAAGAAGCCCCTCGGGTCAGCCAAGCGTGCGGTCGACGAACCGCGCCACCTGGCAGGGGTGTCAGATCGGAGCAGTCATGCCCAAGATGAAGACCAAGAAGAGCGCTGCGAAGCGCTTCCGGGTCCGCGCGAGCGGCTCGATCAAGCGGGGTCAGGCGTTCAAGCGCCACATCCTCACGAAGAAGACGACGAAGAATAAGCGTCAGCTTCGCGGTGCCACCCAGGTCCATGAGTCCGACGTGCTGAGCGTCCGGACCATGATGCCGTACGCGTAACGGGAGGACGAGATGCCCCGAGTCAAACGTGGCGTAACGGCCCGTGCCCGTCACAAGAAGATCCTCGCGCTGGCCAAGGGTTACCGCGGCCGTCGCAACAACGTGTTCCGGATCGCCAAGCAGGCGGTCATGCGGGCCGGCCAGTATGCGTATCGCGACCGCCGCACCCGCAAGCGCGTGTTCCGCTCGCTCTGGATCGCCCGGATCAACGCGGCGGCCCGCGAGCACGGCATCAACTACAGCCGCTTCATCGCCGGCCTGAACAAGGCCGCGATCGGGCTGGACCGCAAGGTGCTGGCCGAGCTGGCGGTCAACGACAAGCCGGCGTTCGCGGCGATCGTGAGCCGGGTGAAGGCCTCGATCGGCGCCTGATCGCCGACCGGACGGGGCGCCTCGCGCCCCGGTCCGCAGTGATCGCAGCGATGACAGGCGGAGCCCGTAAGGCTCCGCGGACGACGGGGCCGGCGACGGCCCCGTTTTCTTTCCGGCGTCCGCCGCGTGCGGGCGCCACCTTCCTCGCGGGACGGACGGGATGAACGACAGCGTGAAGAACGGCGGCGTGGACAACGACGGTCAGGGCCTCATCGACGAGGCGCGCGCGCTGGTGGCGGCGTCGGCCGACGCGGCGACGCTGGCCAACGCGAAGGCGCGCTTCCTCGGCAAGGACGGCCTGCTGACCGCGCGGATGAAGTCGCTCGGCGCGCTCGCGCCGGCCGAACGCGGTCCGGTCGGCAAGCGGCTGAACGAGGTCAAGCAGGCGATCGAGGCGCTGGTCGCGGCGCGCCAGCAGGCGCTCGAGCAGGCCGCGCTCGATGCGCGGCTCGCCGAGGAGGCGATCGACGTCACGCTGCCCGGGCGCGGCGCCGGCCGCGGCGGCCTGCATCCGGTGACGCTCACCATCGAGCGGATCGAGGCGATCTTCCGCTCGATCGGCTTCGACGTCGCCGACGGTCCGGAGATCGAGGAGGACTTCTTCAACTTCACCGCGCTGAACACGCCCGAGAACCATCCGGCGCGCTCGATGCACGACACCTTCTACGTCGACGGGAAGGACGCGAACGGCCGTGGCCTGCTGCTGCGCACGCACACCAGCCCGATGCAGATCCGCTACGCGCGCATGCACGCGCCGCCGATCAAGGTGATCGCACCGGGCAAGACCTACCGCGTCGATTCGGACGCCACGCACTCGCCGATGTTCCACCAGGTCGAGGGCATGTGGATCGACGAGGACATCTCGTTCGCCGACCTGAAGAACGTCTACACCGAGTTCCTGCGCCGCTTCTTCGAGCGCGACGACCTCGACGTGCGGTTCCGGCCGTCGTACTTCCCGTTCACCGAGCCCTCGGCCGAGATCGACATGCGCTTCGCCGACGGCCCGCTCGCCGGCCGCTGGCTCGAGGTCTCGGGCTCGGGGCAGGTGCATCCGAACGTGGTGCGCAACATCGGGCTCGACCCGGAGCGCTACGTCGGCTTCGCGTTCGGCTCGGGCATCGAGCGGCTCGCGATGCTGCGCTACGGCGTCGGCGACCTGCGGATGTTCTACGAGAACGACCTGCGCTTCCTCGGGCAGTTCGCCCGCTGAGCCCCGTACCAGACGAAGAGGGCATCCGATGAAATTCTCCGAACGCTGGCTGCGGGCCTACGCCAACCCCGAGATGACGAGCGACGCGCTCGCCCACGCGCTGACCATGGCCGGCCTCGAGGTCGAGGAGCGCACGCCCGCGGCGCCGCCGTTCTCGGGCGTGGTCGTCGGCCACGTGCTCGAGGTCGAGCGCCATCCGAATGCCGACAAGCTCAACGTCTGCAAGGTGGACGTGGGCGCGGGCGAGCCGCAGCAGATCGTCTGCGGCGCGCCGAACGTCGTCGCCGGCATGAAGGCGCCGTGTGCGCTGCCCGGCGCCGAGCTGCCCGGCGGCATGAAGATCGGCGTCGCGAAGATGCGCGGCGTCGAGAGCCGCGGGATGCTGTGCTCGGCGCGCGAGCTCGGCCTGTCCGAGGACCACGGCGGGCTGCTCGCCCTCGATGCGGCGCTCCAGCCCGGCGCGCCGCTGCGCGAGGCGCTCGCGCTCGACGACATGCTGTGGCTGCTCAAGCTCACGCCGAACCTCGCGCACTGCATGTCCGTCACGGGCATCGCGCGCGAGGTCGCGGCGATCACCGGCGCGCCGCTGGCGCTGCCCGCGATCGAGCCCCTGGCGCCGACGCTCGACGAACGCCTGCCGGTGCACATCGAGGCTCCCGAGCTGTGCGGCCGCTTCAGCGGCCGCGTGATCCGCGGCGTGAACGCGCGCGCGGCGACGCCGGCCTGGATGAAGGAGCGCCTCGAGCGCTCGGGCCAGCGCTCGATCTCCGCGCTCGTCGACATCTCGAACTACGTGATGCTCGAGCTCGGCCGTCCGACCCACGTGTTCGACCTCGCGAAGATCCACGGCGGGCTGACGGTCCGCTGGGGTCGCACGGGCGAACGGCTCGAGCTGCTGAACGGCAGCACCGTCGAACTCGGCCCCGACGAGCACGGCCTGCCGGTCGGCGTGATCGCCGACGAGCAGGCGGTCGAGAGCCTCGCCGGCATCATGGGCGGCGAGGCGACCGCGGTCACGCTGGACACCACCGACATCTACGTCGAGGCGGCGTTCTGGTGGCCGACCTCGATCGCCGGTCGCGCGCGCCGCTACAACTTCTCCACCGACGCGGCGCAGCGCTTCGAGCGCGGTGTCGACGGTGCGACCACCGTCGAGCACCTGGAGTACCTGAGCCGGCTGATCGTCGACGTCTGCGGCGGGCGCGCCGGCCCGGTCGACGACCAGATCACCGGGCTGCCCGAGCGCCGGCCGGTGTCGTTGCGCGTCGCACGGGCCCGCAAGGTGATCGGCGCGGACATCGGCCTGGCCGACTGCACCGCCGCGTTCGAGCGCCTCGGCCTGCCGCATGCCGTGACGCCGGGCGCCGCCCCCGACGGCTCGGATGCGCTCGTCACGGTCACCCCGCCGTCGCGCCGCTTCGATCTCGAGATCGAGGAGGACCTGATCGAGGAGGTCGTCCGCATCTGGGGCTTCGAGCGGCTGCCGGTGCGTCCGCCGAGGGCCAGCGCGTCGATGCGACCGGTGACCGAGTCGCGCCGGTCGGTGTCGCTGCTCAAGCGGATGTGGGCGGACCGCGACTGGCAGGAGGTGGTGAACTTCGCCTTCGTCTCCGACGGCGTCGAGGCGCTGCTGGCGGGCGAGGGCGCGGGTGCGCCGGCACCGATCCGGCTGCTGAACCCGATCGCCGAGACGATGGACGTGATGCGGACCTCGCTGTGGGGCGGGCTGCTCGGCAACCTGCGCCACAACCAGAACCGCAAGGCCGCGCGGGTGCGCCTCTTCGAGGTGGGGCGCGTGTTCCTGCGCGACGCGGGCGCACCCGGCGGGCCGCTCGCCGTACCCGGCATCGCGCAGCCCTGGCGTGTCGGCGGCCTCGCCTGGGGTCCGGCGCTCGACGAGCAGTGGGGCGCGAAGACTCGCGCGGTCGACTTCTTCGACGTGAAGGCCGATCTGGAGGCGATCGCCGGCGACGGCGCGCTGCGCTTCGAGTCGGCGGTCCACCCGGCGCTGCATCCCGGGCAGTCGGCGAGGCTGGTCGACGCCGCGGGGCGGGCGGTCGGCTGGCTGGGCGCGCTGCATCCGCGGCTGATCCGGCCGCTGGATCTCGGCGGCCTCGCGCCGATCGTCTTCGAGCTGGAACTCGACGTCCTGCTGAGCCGGGATGTGCCCGCCTACCGGGAGTTCTCCCGCTTCCCGCCCGCCATCCGCGACCTCGCCTTCGTCGTGCCGGAGGCCGTCCCGGCGGCCGATCTGCTGGCCGAGATCGACGCCCTGCGTCGCTCGGAGGGGCTCCTGAAACCGTTGCAGGACGTGAGGCTTTTCGACGAATATCGCGGTAAGGGGTTGGAAAATAAGGAGAAAAGTCTTGCCTTCCGATTCTGGATGCAAGATACTCAGCGCACCCTCGAGGACGCCGAGGTCGACGCGGCGATGAGGGCGATCACGGCCCGGTTGGGCGAGACACGCGGAGCCCGACTGAGGTCGTCCTGACGACGCCAACGATGAATCAATCGTCCCCGTCCGAGCTCGGACCCGACCTCGCGCTCGAAGCCCGTGAACGCGACCTCGCCGCCTCGCTCGGCGCGGGCGCGCCGCGGGCCGACGAGGGCTTCACCCTGACCAAGGCCGAGCTGGCCGAGATGCTCTTCGAGCGGGTGGGCCTGAACAAGCGCGAAGCCAAGGACATGGTCGAGACCTTCTTCGACGAGATCCGCGACGCGCTGGAGCGCGGCGAGTCGGTGAAGCTGTCGGGGTTCGGCAACTTCCAGCTGCGCGACAAGCCGCAGCGGCCGGGTCGGAACCCGAAGACCGGCGAGGAGATCCCCATCTCCGCGCGGCGGGTGGTGACCTTCCACGCGAGCCAGAAGCTCAAGGCGCTGATCGAGCGCCTGCCGCAGGCATGAGCGCCGCGCACCGCGAGGCGGGCCGAGCGGGCGCGACCCGCCGATGAGCGCCGCCGTACCGGCCAAGCACGCTGCGCGGGTCCCGCTGCCGCCGATCCCGGCGAAGCGGTACTTCACCATCGGCGAGGTGAGCGAGCTCTGCGGCGTCAAGCCGCACGTGCTCCGTTACTGGGAGCAGGAGTTCACCCAGCTCCGCCCGATGAAGCGGCGCGGCAACCGTCGCTACTACCAGCACCACGAGGTGCTGCTGGTGCGCCGCATCCGCGAACTGCTCTACGAGCAGGGGTTCACCATCAGCGGTGCACGCAACCGGCTGGGCGAGGCCGCGCAGAACGGGCGCCGCAAGGATCCGACGGCTGCCGCCGCGGCCCCCGCGCTCGAGGCGGCGCCCGCCCTGGACG